>NZ_JBSFPX010000052.1:0-38470 GCF_053588415.1 Mycobacterium sp. NPDC003449 | reverse complement strand
CCCTGGCCAACCGGCTGGTCGCCAATCCGGGCGAACGGGCCACGGTCGAGGTGACCTTCGGCGGATTCTCCGCGCGGGTACGTGGCGGCGATATCGCGATCGCCGTCACCGGGGCCGACACCGACCCTTCGGTCAACGGAATCCCGTTCGGCACCAACAGCATCCAGCACGTCCGTGACGGTCAGGTGATCTCGCTGGGGGCCCCGCACTCCGGGCTGCGCAGCTATCTCGCGGTGCGGGGCGGCATCGACGTCGCACCCACCCTCGGGTCGCGCAGCTACGACGTGATGTCGGCGATCGGCCCGGCACCGCTGCAAGCGGGCGATGTGCTGCCGGTCGGCGAGCACACCGAGGAGTTCCCCGAACTCGACCAGGCCCCGGTGGCATCGATCGCCGAGGACATCGTCGAACTGCAGGTGGTCCCCGGGCCCCGGGACGACTGGTTCGTCGACCCCGACATCCTGATCCGGACCAACTGGCTGGTCACCAACCGCAGCGACCGGGTGGGCATGCGACTGGTGGGCATGCCGCTGGAATACCGGTGGCCGGACCGCCAACTGCCCAGCGAAGGCGCCACCCGCGGCGCGATCCAGGTCCCGCCCAACGGGTTTCCGGTGATCCTCGGGCCGGATCATCCGGTGACCGGCGGATACCCGGTGATCGGGGTGGTCACCGACGAGGACATCGACCGGCTGGGCCAGGTCCGCCCCGGGCAAACCGTCCGGTTGCACTGGGCGCATCCGCGCGCCCCGTTCGACTGATCCGAGCCCGAGACACCGGTGCGCGGCGCTGGTAGAACAAGAGTGTGACAACCGCGGATACCTATGCCCACGTGCGCGGGGCCGCCGTCCACACTGCACGCCTGGTACACACCGCCGACCTCGACCAGGAGACCCGCGAGGGCGCTCGACGCATGGTCATCGAGGCGTTCGACGGGGATTTCACCGACGCCGACTGGGAGCATTCGCTCGGCGGCATGCACGCCCTGATCTGTCAGCACGGCGCCCTGATCGCGCACGGCGCCGTGGTCCAGCGCAGGCTGCTCTACCGTGAAACCGCCCTGCGGTGCGGCTATGTCGAAGGCGTCGCGGTGCGCGCGGACCGGCGCGGCCAGGGACTGGGCACCGCCGTCATGGACGCCCTGGAACAGGTGCTGCGCGGCGCCTACCAACTCGGCGCTCTGAGCCCGTCCGAGGACGGCAGGCACCTGTACGCGACCAGGGGCTGGCTGCCGTGGCAGGGCCCGACCTCGGTGCTGATGCCTGCCGGGGTGACCCGCACGCCCGAGGACGACCGGTCGCTGTACGTGCTGCCGATCTGCGTGCAGCTGGACACCACCGCCGAACTCACCTGCGACTGGCGCGACGGCGACGTCTGGTAACCGCCCTCACACCCGGGCCGTCGACCCGGTGAGCGGAATTTCACCACCGGGTCACCGCGGGCAGTGTCCGGGCAATAAACGCTTTCTAGCGTTTCGCCCATGCCCACTCTGCTGAAGTCGAATCGCATCACCAACTGGGATCCCGAGGACGCGGTCGCCTGGGAGGCCGGCAACAAGCTCATCGCCCGTCGCAATCTGATCTGGTCGGTGTTCGCCGAACACATCGGCTTCTCGATCTGGTCCATCTGGTCGGTGATGGTGCTGTTCATGCCGGAGGCCGTGTACGGCTTCTCGGCCGGCGACAAATTCCTGCTCGGCGCCACCGCCACCCTGGTCGGCGCGGGCCTGCGGATTCCCTACACGCTGGCCACCGCGACGTTCGGCGGCCGCAACTGGACGGTGTTCTCGGCGTTCGTCCTGCTGATCCCGACCGTGGGGACGCTGCTGCTGCTGGCCCATCCCGGGCTGCCGCTGTGGCCCTACCTGGTGTGCGCCGCACTGGCCGGGTTCGGCGGCGGCAACTTCGCGTCGTCGATGACCAACATCAACGCGTTCTATCCGCAGCGGCTCAAAGGCTGGGCGCTGGGGCTCAACGCGGGCGGCGGCAACGTCGGGGTGCCGATGATCCAGCTGGTCGGCCTGCTGGTGATCGCCGCGGCGGGCAACCGCTCCCCATACTGGGTGTGCGCGATCTACCTGGTGGCGCTGACCGTCGCGGGCATCGGCGCGGCCTTGTACATGGACAACCTCGAACAGCACAAGATCGATCTGGGCGCGATGAAAGCCATTCTCTCGCAACGCGACACCTGGGTGATCTCACTGCTCTACATCGGCACCTTCGGGTCGTTCATCGGGTTCTCCTTCGCGTTCGGCCAGGTGCTGCAGATCAACTTCGCCGCGGGCGGACAATCGGCGGCCCAGGCCTCGCTGCACGCCGCGCAGATCGCGTTCATCGGCCCCCTGCTCGGCTCGTTGTCCAGGGTCTACGGCGGCCGGCTGGCCGACCGGGTCGGCGGCGGCCGGGTCACCTTGGTGACATTCGGCGGGATGATCCTGGCGGCCGGGCTGCTGGTCGGGATCAGCGTCGCCGACGACCACGGCGCGGGCGCGGCCACCGGCCTGATGATGGCCGGCTACGTCGTCGGCTTCATCGCGCTGTTCCTGCTCAGCGGCATCGGCAACGGCTCGGTGTACAAGATGATCCCGTCCATCTTCGAGGCCCGCAGTCATTCCCTTGAGATCGGTGAGGCGCAGCGGCAGCACTGGTCGCGGTCGATGTCGGGTGCGCTGATCGGCTTCGCCGGCGCGGTCGGCGCCCTGGGCGGGGTCGCCATCAACATGGCCCTGCGGCAGTCCTACCTGTCCAGCGGCTCGGCCACCGCCGCGTTCTGGGGTTTCCTGGCGTTCTACCTGCTCGCCTCGGTGGTGACCTGGTTCTACTACGTGCGCCGCCCGGCTGCGACCGGTGTCACTGCCGCCCAGTCGGACCGACACGCCTCGGCAATGGCCGGGTAATGGGTTGGAAACACGAGCTGCCTTCACTGGGCGTATGAGTGAGCCCGACTGGGCACCGCTCACCGGATTCCGGGTGGCGGTGACGTCATCGCGCCGTGCGGAGGAGCTGGGTGCGCTGCTGCGCAGGCGGGGTGCCACGGTGACCAGCGCCGCCTCGATCACCATGGTCCCGCTGCCCGACGACGACGAACTCCGCGCGCACACCGAGTCGTTGATCGACGTGGCCCCCGATATCGTGGTGGCCACCACCGGCATCGGGTTCCGCGGCTGGATCGCCGCCGCCGACGGGTGGGGGGTGGCCAACGATCTGATCGACGCGCTGGGCCGGGCCCGCATCGTGTCGCGGGGGCCGAAGGCCACCGGCGCGTTGCGGGCGGCCGGGCTTCCCGAGGAATGGTCGCCGGACTCGGAGTCCTCCCGTGAGGTGCTCGGCTATCTGCTCGAGCATGGTGTGGCGGGACGGCGCATCGCCGTGCAGCTGCACGGCGCCACCGACGAGTGGGATCCGTTTCCGGAGTTCCTCGACGAATTACGCGGGGCCGGAGCCGAAGTGGTGCCGATCCGGGTCTACCGCTGGCATCCGGCCCCGGCCGGCGGCGAATTCGACCAGTTGGTGACCGATATCGCCGAGCGACGCTTCGACGCCGTCAGCTTCACCTCGGCACCCGCGGTGGCATCGGTGCTGATGCGGGCGACCGAGATGGGCATCGCGGACCGGGTGCTGGCTGCGTTGCGGACCGACGTCCACGCCATGTGCGTCGGCCCGGTCACCGCCCGCCCCCTGGTCCGACTCGGTGTGCCGACGTCGTCGCCCGAACGAATGCGGTTGGGGGCCTTGGCCCGCCACATCACCGATGAGCTGCCGTTGTTGCAGTCGCGTACGGTGCGGGTGGCCGGGCACACCCTGGAGATCCGCGGCACCTGCGTGCTGGTCGACGGTGCGGTCAAGTCACTGTCCCCGGCCGGGATGGCGACCATCCGCGCGCTGGCGCACCGGCCGGGGGCCGTGGTGTCGCGATTCGATCTGCTGGGCGCCCTACCCGGCAGCGGAACCGACACCCACGCCGTGGAGACCGCCGTGCTGCGGCTGCGAACCGCGCTGGGCGACAAGAACATCGTGTCCACCGTGGTGAAGCGGGGCTACCGGTTGGCCATCGATGAGCCGGAACGCGATCCGGGGATGGTGCGGGCACCGTGAGTCTTGTTCTGGTGGCGCACGGCACCCGCAAACCGGGCGGCGTCGCGATGATCGGCGACCTGGCCGAACGGGTGGCCGGCATGCTCGACCGCACGGTTCATGTCTCGTTCGTCGATGTGCTCGGCCCGACGCCCGGCGAGGTACTCGCGACCCTGCCGACCGCGGCTCCCGCGGTGGTGGTGCCCGCGTTCCTGGCCTCGGGTTACCACGTCCGCGTCGACGTCCCCCAGCATGTGGCGGCCAGCGCGCATCCCGCGGTCACCGTCACCGCACCGCTGGGCCCGAGCCACGGGACGGTGCGGGTGCTCGCCGATCGGCTCGCCGAATCCGGCTGGCACCCCGGCGACTCGGTGATTCTCGCGGCGGCGGGGACCTCGGACCCCTACGCCCAGTCCGACCTTCGACGCACGGCCGCCCTGCTCTCAGCGGTTACCGGCGACCGCGTAGAACTGGCGTTCGCCGCGACCGGTGCCCCCAGCGTCGCGCAGGCCGTCGCCGCGCAGCGCCGCCGCGGCGGCCGCCGCATAGTTGTGGCGTCCTACCTGCTTGCCGACGGACTTTTCCAGGATCGGCTGCGTGACTCCGGAGCCGACCTGGTCAGCGCCCCACTGGGCACCCACCCCGGGCTGGTACGGCTGATAGCCAACCGGTTCCGGCGCGCCGGGGTTCTGACCCTGCCTGCGGCGGCGTGACCGCACGGCATTGACCGCAAAGGGCGTAGCAAACACCACGAGCAGCAACGCCGCACCCGACCCGCCGACCGCGAACGCGATGGTCCGGCGATCCCGGATCAGCCCGGCGCACTGATCGACGTAGTCGCTGGTGGCGAACGCGGGCCCGGCGAGCGTGTGTTGATCGAGGTTGAGCTGGTCCTGTTTGGCGGCCGTCTCATACCCGGGTGCCATGCCGTTTCCGCAGGGAATGGGGGTGCCGGCCCGGTCCACCGCGGTCAGTCCCATGGGCAGTGTCAATGCGACGAGTGAACCGAGCACTGCCGCCACACCCAGCAAATTCAACACCGAACGCCCAAACATTGTTTGCCAGTCCCTCCCTCAATGTCCTCCCCCGTAGCCGAGTCTAGAACACCTCCAGCGAACTTTTCTAGTTAGCCGGATATCGGCGGGGCAGTCACGTCGGACTGTTCAACAACTGTTCATCTTGGCAAACTACCGGGCAAAACCATTCGCAACCAGCTAGTTCGGCTTACAACCCCGGTATCGGACGGGCCGAACCCCCGTCGCGATGCAAAGTTTCAGGTTGTACTCAGCTATCGTTATCGCGTTCGTCGGACGCTGTTTGCGGGGGTGTGGAATCGGTGCAGGTCACAACGCCGGGTGGGGCACCGCGCCCAACCGGTCAAAGCGGTAGCGCCCGTGCCTAACTCAGTCTCCGCGGAGAATCTCCGCCAGCAACTGCTGCGCGCGCTCGAGGGCACCAGGAAACCGATGACCACCGCGCAGTTGCGCGATCACGCCCACGAGCATTTCCGCGTACCCATCGTGATCGAGGCGGTCTACCGCAACCTGACGGTGCTGGAACGACGCGGGGACGTGCAGCGCCGCAAACTTCCGGGACGCGACGCACACTGGACCCGGTCCGGCTGAGCGGATGCGACCAGCCGTTCCGGCGGCGGGCCGAGTCAGGCTGCGATCTGGACGAATCCGCCGACGGTGACGCGCGTCCGGTAGACCGGTACCGACACCTCGGGATCATCGAGACAGCCGCCGTCGTCGAAGGCGAACGCCTGCTTCTTGATCGGCGACTGCACGGTGGCCCGCCCGCCGCGGTCCCCCACGATCCCGCGGGAAAGCACCGCAGCACCGGAGAACGGGTCGACGTTGCCCACCGCATGCAGCGTCCCGTCGTCGAGCCGGAACAACGCCGCCTGCGAACCGTCCGGCATCAGCACGGCCACACCGCGGCACGGCATCAGAAAGTCGTAGCGGCAGGCCGTCGTCCACGCCGACAGCCGCGGCGAGCCTGCATCGTTGCGATCGTCGAGCAGTGTCATTTCGACTCCTCAAGAGGCCGGACCGACGGCATCCCGATATCGGTGGTGGCGGGCACCTTTCGGCCGGCGCGTTCGGTGAACGTGACGGTGGGGTCCTCGACGTCGGGGGCGTTGACGAACGAGACGAACCGCGACAGCTTGTCAGGGTCCTCCAGAACGCCCTTCCATTCGCACGCGTAGCCGTCGACGTGCCGGGCCATCGCCGTCTCGAACTCCTCGGCCAGGCCCAGCGAGTCGGCGCAGACGACATCGCGCAGGTGCTCCAGACCGGTCCGATCCGCTCGGCCGAGGCTCTCCACCCACGGCGCGGTGCGCTGCAGCCGGTCCGCGGTGCGGATGTAGAACATCAGGAACCGGTCGATGTAGCGGATCAGCGTCTCGTCGTCGAGGTCACCGGCCAGCAGCTGCGCGTGTTTGGGGGTCATGCCGCCGTTGCCGCCCACGTAGAGGTTCCAACCGGTTTCGGTGGCGATCACGCCGACATCCTTGCCCCTGGCCTCGGCGCACTCCCTGGCGCATCCCGATACCCCCATCTTGAGCTTGTGCGGTGACCGCAGCCCGCGGTAACGCAGCTCCAGGTTGATCGCCATCTGGACGGAATCCTGCTGACCGTAGCGGCACCAGTCGCTGCCGACACAGCTTTTCACGGTGCGCAGCGACTTACCGTAGGCGTGGCCGGATTCCATGCCGCCCTCGACCAATCGCCGCCAGATCTCGGGCAGCTGCTCCACCCGGGCGCCGAACATGTCGATGCGTTGGCCGCCGGTGATCTTGGTGTAAAGGTCGAAATCGCGGGCGATCTCGCCGATCAGGATCAACTGCTCGGGGGTGATGTCCCCACCGGGCACCCGGGGCACCACCGAGTAACTGCCGTTGCGCTGGATGTTGGCCAGGAAGTGGTCGTTGGAATCCTGCAGGGAGGCCTGCTCGCCGTCGAGTATGTGGCCGGAGCCGGTGGATGCCAGGATCGAGGCGATCGTGGGTTTGCAGATATCGCAACCTTTTCCGGTTCCGAAGCGTTCGATCAGCCCGGAGAAGGTGCGGATCTCGGTGGCGCCGATGATCTCGAACAGCTCGGCGCGGGATTGGCCGAAGTGTTCGCACAGCGCCGTGGACTGCTCGACGCCTTCGGCCTCCAGCAGTTGCTTGAGCAGCGGCACGCACGACCCGCACGAAGTGCCCGCGAGTGTGCACTTCTTCAGACCCGGCACATCGGTGCAGCCTCCGCAGATGGCGTTCTTGAGCTCACCCTTGGTGACGTTGTTGCACGAGCAGATCTGTGCGATATCGGGCAATGCGCCCACGCCGAGGGCCGGTGCACCGTCGGTCGAGGGTGCGATCAAAGCCAGTGGGTCGCCGGGCAGTTCGCTGGCGACCATCGGCCGCAGCACACCGTACGCCGAGGCGTCGCCGACCAGGATGCCGCCGAGCAGCGTCTTGGCGTCGTCGGAGAGCACCAGCTTGGCGTAGGTCTGCTTGACCGGGTCGTTGACCACCACCTCGAGGCAGTTCGGGGTATTCCCTTTCGCATCACCGAAACTGGCGACGTCGACGCCGAGCAGCTTGAGCTTGGTGGACATATCCGCACCGGGAAACTCGGCCAGGCCGCCGAGCAGACGGTCGGCCACCACCTCGGCCGTGGTGTACCCCGGCGCCACCAGCCCGTAGCAGCGGCCGTCGACGGCGGCCACCTCGCCGATCGCGTAGATGTGCGGATCGCTTGTCACACAGGTCAGGTCGGTGAGCACACCGCCGCGTTGCGCCATGTCCAGACCGGCTTCGCGGGCCAACTCGTCGCGCGGACGCACACCCGCGGCGAAGATGACGACGCCGGTGTCGATCGCGGTGCCGTCGTCGAGTGACACCCGAAGCGAATCGTCGACGGCCGACTTGCGCAGCGGTTTGTTCCGCTGCACCGGTTGGATGCTCTGGGTGCCGACAGCGGTGTGCACCTCGATCCCCAGTCCCCGCATCATCCGGTTCAGCAGCGCACCGCCGGACTCGTCGAGCTGGGCCGCCATCAGATGCGGCGACATCTCCAGGACGTGGGTGTTCAGCCCGAACTGCCGCAACGCATTGGCCGCTTCCAGGCCCAGCAGACCGCCACCGATCACGACACCGACCGGCGACTTCGAGATCAGCGCGGCCTCGGCGGCGGCCCGGATGGCGTCGAGGTCGTCGAGCGTGCGGTAGACGTGGCAGCCCGGCAGGTCGCGGCCGGGCACCGGCGGCACGAACGCGGACGATCCGGTGGCCAGCACCAGCGCGTCGTAGCCGAAGCTCTCGCCGGCGACGGTGCGCACCGTGCGCGCGTCCCGGTCGATCTCGACGGCGGCGCTGCCCAGCCGCAGCCGCACCAGGTCGTCACCGGGATAATCGTTGCCCGGCAGCGCCAACCGGCCGCGGTCCCAGTGCTCGGTGTATCCGGTGAGCCCGACCCGGTCGTAGGCGGCGTCGGCCTCCTCGGCGAGGACGGTCACCCGCCATTCGCCCGCGGTGTCGCGGGCCCGCAACGCCTCGACGAAACGGTGGCCGACCATGCCGTGACCCACCACGACGACGTCCTTACGGGCCGGCGAAGCGACGGGGCCTCCTTCAGTTCCTGCCATGCCGCGAGATTAGGAAGCCGATATTGCCGCAATGTCGCACCGTGTGAAGTGCCCATCACGGTGTGCTCACGGGCCGCCGAACGCGCATGTGAGTTCACCGCGCGGTGAGGCTCGCTAACCGTGCCCGCGGGCCAGCGCGGCCCCGATGACCCCGGCCGCGTCACCGAACCTGGCCGGCTCCGGCCCGGAGTAGTTCAACCGCAGATACGGGCCGGCCGGCTCGGCCGGAAACCATTCGGCACCGCCCGCGACGAGCACCCCGTCGGCTTCGCAGTCCCGGGCCAGCCGGTCCAGATCGGTTCCGTCGGGCAGCCGCACCCACAGATGCAGCCCGCCCCGCGGGAGCTGCGCCAGATGCGCGTCGGGGACCTCGTCGGCCAGGCAGCCGGCCAGCAGGTCGCGGCGCGCCTTGAGCTGTTCCCGCAGGCCGCGCAGATGGGTGCGCCAGGCCGGCTGGGTGACCACATCCAGTGCGGCGGCCTGCAGTACACCGCTGACATACATCGACTCGGCACCCCGGTCGGCCAGGATCCGGTCCCGCGCGGGCCCTCTGGCGATCACGGCGGCGACGCGTATCGACGGGGACACGCTCTTGGTCAGCGACCTCAGGTAGATGACATGGCCGCCGTCGTCACCTCCCGCGACCGGAGTTGCCGTGCTGTCGATGCCGAAATCGTGGGCCCAGTCGTCCTCGACCAGGAACGCCCGGTGGGCCCGGACCACGTCGAGCACCTGCCCGGATATCTCGCTGGTCCATTGTGCGCCAGTGGGATTGGCGAAGTTCGGCTGTGCGTAGAACACCCTGGCGCCGGTCTCGGAGAAGGCTCGTGCGAGCTCGTCGGGATGCGGACCGTTCGGCCCGCTTGGCACCGGTACCACCCGCACCCCCGCCTGCGCGGCCGCGATGATGGCGCCCCAGTAGCTCGGCGATTCGATCAGCAGCGGCCTACCGAACCCGACCAGGGCGCGAAACGTCGAGCTCAACCCGCTCTGGCTGCCGGGCAGCACGATGACGTCGCGCGGTGTCGGGACGGCGATACCCGCCTCGCAGGCCTCGGTGAGTTCCTGGGCGAACCAGGCCCGCAACTCGGGCAGCCCGGGGGCCTCGGCCCGATTCAGGGCGGTGTCCCCGCGGGCCACCCTGGCCAGCGCGGCCCGTACCAGCCGCTGGGGCAGCAGCTCGCGGTCCGGGTACCCGGAATGCAGGCCGATGGTGTCGGGGGCACCGCTGCGCATCGGCGTCGACAACGCCGGGATTCTGGCCTTCGGCGAACCCAGTGCTGCTGTCTGCCAACCGAAGTCGGGAGGACGGGTGGTGCGTGCCGTCCGCACGAAGGTGCCCACCCCCGGCCTGCTCTCGACCAGCCCGAGGCCGCGCAGCACCCGCATGGCCTTGGCGACCGTGACCGGGCTCGCCGAGTACTGCGTCACCAGGGCCCGGTTGGACGGTAGCCGCGCGCCCGGGGCGGCGGTGCCGATCCACTGCCGCAGACCCGACACGATCCGCCCAGTGCTATCGTTGTCCATGTTGGATCAGAGTAGCGCTATCCCGAATTCGCGACCAGTGCTATCCCGAGGGGTATCACACGCCGGCCTGTGGTGGGGCCTGCTGGGCGTGCTGGCCTTCTCCTTCACCGTCATCTTCACCCGCGTCGCGATCGGCGGGCTGACACCGATGTTCATCGGGGCGGGCCGCGCCGTCGTCGCCGCACTGCTCGCCGCCGCCGCACTGACCCTCACCCGGCAGGCGCTACCCCGTGGCCGCCAGTGGATCCGGCTGGCGGTGGTGGCCGCGGGCGTCGTCGCCGGCTTCCCGCTGCTGACCTCATATGCCCTCACCACCGTCCCGGCCACCCACGGTGCCGTGGTGATCGCACTGCTGCCCGCGGCGACCGCGGTCACGGTGGTGCTGCGGAGCCGGGAACGGCCGCCGGTGGCGTTCTGGGTCACCGCGGCGATCGGCGCGGTGGCCGCCGTCGTCTTCGCGATGCTGCACGGCGGCGGACTCGGTCACCTGCACTGGGCCGACCTGCTCCTGTTCGGTGCTGTCATCGCCGCCGCGGTCGGCTACGCCGAGGGCGGCCTGCTGGCCAGGGAACTCGGCCCGTGGCAGACCGTCTCCTGGGCGCTGATCGTGGCCGCGCCCGCGATGGCCGCACTCACCGTGGCCACGGTCGTGCACCAGCCACCACACGCCACGCCCACCGAATGGGCGGCATTCGGCTACCTGGCCGTGGTGAGCATGTACCTGGGCTTCTTCGCCTGGTACCGGGGCCTGGCCATCGGGCCGATCGCGCAGGTCAGCCAGATCCAGCTGGTGCAACCGGTGCTCACCATCGGCTGGGCCGCGTTGCTGCTGCACGAGGGGCTGACCTGGGTGACCGTGGCGGGCGCGGCCGCCGTCATCGCCTGCGCGGGCCTGGCGGTGCGGATCCGGATGCACTGAGTGCGCCGTCCGTTTCAGCGAAAACCGACGTATCCTAACGATTTTCGGCGTCTCAGACCGGCACCAGACTGCCCGAGGTGTAGACGTCACCGTGGATCAGGCCGGGGACGGGTGGCCCCTCCACCCAGACCCATCCGCCGGTGGCACCGGCCTGGCGCGGGCCGGTCACCGTGACGAAGCCATTGCCCGCCGCGTCGGTGTGCATCATCCCGACCGCCACACCGGGGTCACCCGCATTGCACGGTGCCTCGGCCGCACGCGGCATCTGGATCAGCCTGACCCGATAGGCGGTGTCCGGCCTGGCGGTCTGCAGCCGGACATCGGCCCGCACCGTGCCCGAACCGCCGTCGCCGAGGCCGACCATCCCCGAACCCGTGCCGTTCCCGTTGCCGGCCAGGAACGGCTCGATCCCGAAGCCGCACTGCCGGATGACATTCTCCAGTGGCACGGTCTTCAGCCCCGGCGAATCGGCCGCGGCGGCACCGGAACCGTCCAGCGCGACCGCCAGCACCACGACCGGCGTCGCCGCCCACCTCGTGTACCTGCGCATGGCGACATTATTTCCGGGAGCGGGCCTATCCGTCCCCGATACCGGCGGTTAACGCCAGCGCGACAGCAACTCCGTGGCCCGCGCCGCCAGAGCCGCCTGCAGGAACGGCCCGAAACTGATCCGCCCGACACCCAGCGGGCCGAAGGAGGCCGGCTCGTCCTCATCCGGCACCGCGATGGCGTTGACCGGCAACGGCAGTTCGGAGGTCAGGCGGCGCAGGGTATCGGGATCGTGCCTGCCGACCGGATACAGGCTGTCCGCACCGGCCGCCGCGGCCTCTTTCAGCACGGCTATCGCCCGGTCCACCCGATCGGTGCTCGTCGGCTCCTCGCGCGAGCGCTCGTCGGTGTCCCCCCCGTCCTTGCGCAGGAACAGATCGGTCCTCGCATTGATCACCACGTGCACCGCGGCCGCATCGGCCGCCGCGCGCAGTTCGCCCACCAGGGCCGCATGCTCGGCCGCCGTCCGCAGCCGCTTGCCCTCCTTGTGCACGGTGTCCTCGATGTTGAACCCGACCGCGCCGGCGTCCAGCAGCCCCTCGATGATCCGGGCCGGCGGCTCGCCGTACCCCGATTCGATGTCCACCGACACCGGAACCGGCACGGCCTCGGTGATCTGCCGCACCCGGGTCAGCACCTCGTCGAACGCCATCACCTCGCCGTCGGCCCTGCCGATCGAATCGGCCAAGGGGTGGCTGCCCACGGTGAGCGCCGCGAACCCCGCCTCGACGGCCAGCTTGGCCGACCAGGCGTCCCACACCGTGGGCAACACGACCGGGTTACCCGGCTGGTGCAGCGCCAGCAGTGCCGCCGCACGCTCCCGCAAAACCTGTTGAGACAACATGCAAACCTCCGACCTCTCGACGTGACCTGTGTCACGCTCAACTCGGTGCTGTGGCTACCATCGATTGTCGTACTGTGAGCCCTGACACCCTTCAGCCCAAGGAGGTCACTTGTCCACCACAACCGAATTCACCGAACTGCACAACCTCATCGGCGATCTGCGCCGTTGCGTCACCACCGTGGCCGCGAAGTACGGGGACTCCCCGGCCGCGCGACGCATCGTCAATGATGCCGAACGGATCCTCAACGATATCGAGCGACTCGACATCGACGCAGAAGAGTTGGAGATGCGCCACGGGGTCACCCGGCAGCGCGAGGACAAGGAAAAGATCGGCATCCCCGACACCCAGTACGGAACCGAGTTCTGGCAGGACGTCGCCGATGAAGGACTCGGCGGATACCGATGAGCGCGTGGGCGTTTGACGCCCACACCGACAACTGAACCTCAGAAAGGGAACCGTGAGCGCACCCACCGATGACCGTCGCGCGACCGGGGTCTTCTCGGAAAACCGAGCCCAGATCCCGCAGCGCACCCTTCGGACCGATCGTTGGTGGCAGGCACCGCTGTTGACCAACCTGGGGCTCGCGGCGTTCGTCGTCTACGCGACGGTCCGGGCCTTCTGGGGCAGCGCGTACTGGGTGGCCGACTACCACTACCTGACGCCGTTCTACTCACCGTGCGTGAGCACGGCGTGCGCGCCCGGATCCAGCCACTTCGGCCAGTGGGTCGGCGAACTGCCCTGGTTCATCCCGATGGCGTTCATCTCGCTGCCGTTCCTGCTCGCCTTCCGGCTCACCTGCTACTACTACCGCAAGGCCTACTACCGATCGGTCTGGCAGTCGCCGACCGCATGCGCCGTCGCCGAACCGCACGCCAAATACACCGGCGAGACCCGCCTTCCGCTGATCATGCAGAACGTGCACCGGTACTTCTTCTACGCCGCGGCCATCATCTCGCTGGTCAACACCTACGACGCGATCGTCGCGTTCCACTCCCCTTCGGGTTTCGGCTTCGGCCTCGGCAACGTCATCCTGGTCGCCAATGTGACGCTGCTGTGGATCTACACGGTGTCCTGCCACTCCTGCAGGCACGTCACCGGGGGCCGCCTCAAGCATTTCTCGAAACATCCTGTGCGTTACTGGATCTGGACTCAGGTCAGCAAGCTCAATACCCGCCACATGCTGTTCGCCTGGATCACCCTCGGCACCCTGATGCTCACCGACTTCTACATCATGCTGGTGGCCAGCGGAACCATCTCGGACCTGAGATTCATTGGCTGACAACCGAGCCCAATTGTCGACCGACACGATCCGAAGCGGAGCGAAAGAGTAAATGACTGACCAGAATGGTCTTCACGGAGGCGGTTCGGCCGCCCTGGAACGGCACTCCTACGACGTCATCGTCATCGGCGCCGGCGGTGCCGGACTGCGCGCGGTGATCGAGGCCCGCGAACGCGGCCTGCGCGTCGCGGTGGTGACCAAATCCCTGTTCGGCAAGGCCCACACGGTGATGGCCGAGGGCGGCTGCGCGGCCGCCATGCGCAACGTCAACACCAAGGACTCCTGGCAGGTGCACTTCGGTGACACCATGCGCGGCGGCAAGTTCCTCAACAACTGGCGGATGGCCGAGCTGCACGCGCAGGAGGCCCCCGACCGGGTGTGGGAGCTGGAGACCTACGGTGCGCTCTTCGACCGCACCAAGGACGGCAAGATCAGCCAGCGCAACTTCGGCGGGCACACCTATCCGCGGCTCGCCCACGTGGGCGACCGCACCGGCCTTGAGATCATCCGCACCCTGCAGCAGAAGATCGTCTCACTGCAGCAGGAGGACAAGCGCGAACTCGGCGACTACGAGGCCCGGATCAAGGTCTTCCACGAAACCTCGGTCACCGACCTGATCAAGGATGGCGGGCGGATCGCCGGAGCCTTCGGGTATTACCGCGAGACCGGCAATTTCGTGCTGTTCGAGGCGCCCGCGATCGTGCTGGCCACCGGCGGCATCGGCAAATCGTTCAAGGTCTCGTCGAACTCCTGGGAATACACCGGCGACGGCCACGCCCTGGCCCTGCGCGCCGGGTCCGGCCTGATCAACATGGAGTTCATCCAGTTCCACCCGACCGGCATGGTCTGGCCGCTGTCGGTCAAGGGCATCCTGGTCACCGAGGGGGTCCGCGGTGACGGCGGGGTGCTCAAGAACTCCGACGGCAAGCGGTTCATGTTCGACTACATCCCCGAGGTGTTCAAGGGCCAGTACGCCGAGACCGAAGAAGAGGCCGACCAGTGGCTCAAGGACAACGACTCCGCCCGCCGCACACCTGATCTGCTGCCCCGCGACGAGGTCGCGCGCGCGATCAACGAAGAGGTGAAGAACGGCCGCGGCACCCCGCACGGCGGCGTCTACCTCGACATCGCCTCGCGCATGCCCGCCGAGGAGATCAAGCGGCGGCTGCCTTCGATGTACCACCAGTTCATCGAGCTGGCCGAGGTCGACATCACCAAGGACGAGATGGAGGTCGGCCCGACCTGCCACTACGTGATGGGCGGCATCGAGGTCGACCCGGACAGTGGCGGCGCGCTCACCCCCGGGCTGTTCGCCGCGGGTGAGTGCTCGGGCGGGATGCACGGTTCCAACCGGCTGGGCGGCAACTCGCTGTCGGATCTGCTGGTGTTCGGCCGCCGGGCCGGGCTCGGCGCGGCCGACTATGTGCGCGCGCTGCCGGACCGGCCGAAGGTGTCCGACGCGGCACTGCAGGAGGCGACCACGCTGGCGCTGGCCCCGTTCGAGCCCAAGCCGAACGCGGAGAACCCCTACACGCTGCACGCCGAACTGCAGCAGTCGATGAACGATCTGGCCGGCATCATCCGCAAGGAGGCGGAGCTCGAGCAGGTCCTGGTCAAGATCGGCGAACTCAAGGCGCGCTACGCCAACGTCGTGGCGGAGGGATCTCGCCTGTTCAACCCGGGCTGGCATCTGGCCATCGATCTGCGCAACATGCTGCTGGTCAGCGAATGTGTGGCCAAGGCGGCGCTGCAACGCACCGAGAGCCGGGGCGGGCACACCCGCGACGACTTCCCGCAGATGGACGCCAACTGGCGTAACAAACTGCTGGTATGCAAGGTGGCCGACGGCGCGGGCGGCCAGGTGGTCCCCGACATCGCCGTCGAATCCGAACAGCAACCGACGATGCGGGCCGATCTGCTGGCCACGTTCGAGCTGTCCGAGCTCGAGAAGTACTACACCGACGATCAACTGGCCGAGCACCCGGAACGGAAGGGCTGAGATGGCTGCCTACAACGCGAACCTGCGGGTCTGGCGCGGCGACGACACCGGCGGCGACCTGCAGGATTACACGGTCGAGGTCAACGAGGGCGAGGTGGTACTCGACATCATCCACCGCCTGCAGGCCACCCAGGCCGGTGATCTGGCGGTGCGGTGGAACTGCAAGGCGGGCAAGTGCGGATCCTGCTCGGCGGAGATCAACGGCCGCCCGCGGCTGATGTGCATGACCCGCATGTCGACGTTCGACCCGGCCGAAACCGTGACGGTGACGCCACTGCGCACCTTCCCGGTGATGCGCGACCTGGTCACCGATGTGTCGTTCAATTACCAGAAGGCCCGCGAGATTCCGTCGTTCACCCCACCCAAGGATCTGCAGCCGGGCGAGTACCGGATGCAGCAGGAGGACGTCAACCGCAGCCAGGAGTTCCGCAAGTGCATCGAGTGCTTCCTGTGCCAGAACGTCTGCCACGTGGTGCGTGACCACGAGGAGAACAAGGAGAACTTCGCGGGGCCGCGGTTCCACATGCGTATCGCCGAACTGGATATGCACCCGCTGGACACCGTGGACCGCAAGGACATGGCCCAGGACGACTTCGGGCTGGGCTATTGCAACATCACCAAGTGCTGCACCGAGGTGTGCCCCGAGCACATCAAGATCACCGACAATGCGCTGATCCCGATGAAGGAACGCGTGGCCGACCGCAAATACGACCCGATCGTGTGGCTGGGCAACAAGCTCTTCCGCCGGTGATTCTGCGGTGAGGGCGGGAAAGTGCGAGTGGAGGCCGCCCTCACCGCGGAATCAACGCGTAGGCTCGGTTCAAGCAGCCAATCAGCGACGAAAGGCAGCCGAATGATTATGGGACACACCCACAGCGTCAACGACATTCGCACCGCGATCCGGGAACTTTCGGTCCGGGCCGAACTGGCCCGCAAGGAGGGACGCCCGGGCGACGCCAGTGAGATCGAGCAGCGTATCGCGGGATACCGCGAAGAGCTCGCACAGCGACCCTGACCGCGCTCCCGCTAGCCGCCGAGCTTGCGGAATGTGCTGCGGTGGAACACAATCGGCGCCACATCGTCATGCACGGTGATCTCGCTGACCCGCAGCACGACGATGGTGTGGTCGCCCGCGGGCACCAGTTGCACGATCGCGCTCTCCAGCCACACGGTGGTGCCGTGGATGAACACCGCACCCGTCTCGCGTGACTCGGTCTCCATGCCGGCGAACCGGTCGCCGGTCTTGGCGGCCAGCGACCGCGCCGCCGCATCATGGGATTCGCCGAGGACGCTGATCCCCAGATAGGGCAGGTCCTTGAGTTTGGGCCACGTGGTCGACGAATTCTGCACGCAGAACGACACCAGCGGCGGGTCGAGCGACACCGGAACGAACGTACTGGCCGCCAGGCCGACCCGGATGCCGTCCACCTCCGCGGCGATCGCGACGACGCCGGTCGGGAAATGGCCGAACGCTTCACGCAGCGATGTCGGGCTCAGATCTGTTGCGCTCATCAACTCCATCTTGTCACGTCACCCTGCGAGACGGCTGGGTCACGATCATGGTGACCGCAACTGCTCACGACCCCGACGATGCGGGCCGGTAGCCTGACTCGGCATGTGGATTCCGCTCCTGGTGATGGCCGCCGCGGTCAGCCTGGAGCCGTTCCGCATCGGTATGACGGTGCTGATGCTCAACCGGCCCCGGCCGTTGCTGCAGCTGCTCGCCTTCCTGGCAGGTGGTTTCGCGATGGGTACCACGGTGGGCCTGGTCGTGCTGTTCCTGCTGCGGCCGGCCCTCGGGTCGGCTCATTTCACCCTGCCCAGGATGCAGATAGCCGTGGGCGTGCTGGCGTTGCTGGCCGCTGCCGTCTTCGCCACCGGACGGCCGGCGAGCATGCTGGGGAACGCACCCGCGCAACCCGGGCCACTCGCGACCCGGGCCCGCAGGCTACTCGGCGGCCAGTCGCTGTGGACGGCAGGCGCCGTGGGCCTCGGCATCGCCCTGCCCTCCGTCGACTATGTCGCGGCGCTGACCCTCATCGTCGCCTCCGGCGCCGCGGCGACCCACCAGGTCGGGGCCCTGCTGCTGTTCAATGTGGTGGCGTTCGCGCTCGTGGAGATCCCGCTGCTGTCCTATCTGGTGGCCCCGGAGCGAACCCGCACCGCCCTGTCGGCGCTGCACGGGTGGCTGCAGACGCAGCGCCACCTCAAGGTCGCCGCGGTGGTGGCCACGGTGGGCGGTGTGCTGCTCATCGCCGGGCTCGCCGGTCTTTAACGGTCACCGTTCACCGCGAGCAGACACCCGGGTACCCGGTACACCGCCGTTCCGGGTACCGGCGCGTCTGCTGGCCGGAAAAAGCTACGCGTCCAACCGGGCGAATTCGTCCTGCCGGTACTGCTCCGCGCAGGCGGCGCGACGGATCTTGCCGCTCGTCGTCGTCGGTATCGAACCGGGAGGCACCAGAACCAGGTCCCCGACATGCAGCCCGTGCGCATTGGATATCGCGGAGGTGACCTCGCTCTTCACCCCGCTGAGCCAGTGCACGGTCTCCGTGGTGGAGCTGCCCCCGCGCTTCTTGACCTCGACGACGGTGACGAGCTTCTCGGTGCTGTTCACCGGAACCGAGATCGCCGCGACCCGGCCACCGGTGATCTGCTGGACGGTCGCCTCGATGTCCTCGGGATAGTGGTTGCGCCCGCGAATGATCAGCAGGTCCTTGATCCGGCCGACGATGAACAGCTCACCGTCGGAGACGAAGCCAAGGTCCCCGGTCTTGAGCCACGGTCCGGGCACCGTGCCCGGCGTCGGGTCGACGAGGGTGGCTCCGAAGCACTGCTGTTCGTGCGCGGGTCTGCTCCAGTAGCCGGCCGCGACGTTCTCGCCGTGCACCCAGATCTCGCCGACCACATCGGGCGGGCATTCCCGTTCGGTGTCGGTATCGACGATCCGCACCACCGGCGACTGCGGCAACGTGTACTGCACGAGCGCGGTGCCGCCGCTGGCGACCCGCCGGGCCCGGCCCGCCGCCAACTCGTCGACGTCGAAATGCACGGTCTCGGCCGATTCCGACCAGGCGCCGGTGGCCACGAACACGGTGGCCTCCGCCATCCCGTAGGACGGACGCAGCATGTGGTCGGCGAAGTTGAAGTGGGCGAACCGGTCGGCGAATCGCTCCAGGGTGGCCGGATCGACGCGCTCGGCGCCGTTGATGATGCCCACCACCCCGCCCAGGTCGAGCCCGGCCAGGTCGGCGTCCTTGGTCTTGCGGACGGCGAGGTCGAAGGCGAAGTTGGGCGCCGCCGAAAAGGTACGGGGATTCTCGGCCAGCGCCCGGATCCAGCGGGACGGCTGCTCCAGGAACGCCACCGGATTCGTCAGCGCCGCCCGAAAGCCGCCGAGGATGGGGGCGCAGACGCCCAGCACCAGCCCCATGTCGTGATAGAAGGGCAACCACGACACGATCGTGGCGCCCGTCATCGACGTGGCTTGCGGATCGGTGAAGAAGCAGCGCATCAGCTGCTCGAAGTTCACCTGCAGGTTGCGGTGCGAGATCATCACCCCGGTGGGCAGCCGGGTGGAACCCGAGCTGTACTGCAGATATGCCGTATCGGGGAATTCGACGGTGTCCAGGTTGAGAGCCTGGCCCGATCCGTCCTGGGCGTCCAGATCCAACGAGTCGATCCGAACGATCTTCGGCGCGGTGTCCATCCGCGACTGGTCGACGTAATCGCCGACCTCCTGCGCGACGGCGGATGTCGTGAGGACCACCGACGGCGTCGTATCGACGAAGACCGCACTCACCCGGTCGTGGTTCGAGCCCCGGTGAGGCAGCGGAAGCGGAACCGCGATGAGCCCGGCCTGCATCGAGCCCAGGAAAGCCAGGATGTACTCCAACCCCTGCGGGGCCAGGATCACCGCCCGGTCGCCGGTGCAGCCGTGCAGCCGGATCTCGCGGGCCACGCTCATGGTCCGGCGGGACAGCTGCGACCACGTCAGTGTCTCGGTGACACCGGCCGGGTTCTGGGTGTAGTCGGTGAACGCGAAGGCCACCTCGTCCGGGCGCATACTGGCACGCCCGTGCAGCATCGACAGAATGGGCGATTGGGCTGAGGTCATCATCGGAGTCACATCACGTCCGTATTAGCTCGTCGAAATCCGTTGGCTCGCGGTCAGTGTCCGCCGGACAATACCGACAGCGCACCGTTGACGAGTTCCGACATGGGGTCGGTGCCACCGCCGAACGTCGCCTCGTTGGCCGGTGCGGTGACCTCCACCGGGTCGAAGCCGTTCACCGGATCCACCGTGATCGGGGCGGTCGCCGGATCGTCGTTTCGCGAGTACCCGGCATCCACCCGGGGCTTGAGTATGGCGTCCAGTTGGTTGAGCGTGCCCTGGTCGTATCCGAGGTACTTGAACGGCAACACCAGGGGCAGGTGTTCCTCGGGCACCAGGTACGACGTCGTCGTCGCACCCCTGGAGTTGACCGTGGTCCTGATGTTCTGCGGCGGAACGTTGCTCGGGTTGGTGAACGCGATCGCGGTGTGACCGGTGGCCAGCCCCGCGATGGCGTTGGCGACCGAGAACAGGTTGTCCGGGCGGTCCGGCCAGTCGGCGATGCTGTCGTAGGCGGAGATGAACTGGTCGGTGTGGTACTGGCTCTCCACCGGAGGCGGTATGCGGTAGTCCATGAACGGCACGACGCTGCCCACGGGGAAGTTCTGGGTCAAAAAGCTCTCCCCGAAGGGGTGCTTGGCGATCGGGTCGCCGAACGTCGCGAAGCTCAGCTGATCCGGCGGCGGGGCGGTCGGATCGTTGGCCAGCCGGGCCTTCACGGCGTTGAGCACGAGCGCACCCTCGGACAACCCCATCGCGACGCCGTGCCCCTGGCGGACGGCGGCGTCGAGGTTTCCCTCACCCTCGTCGACCGACTCGCCGATGCTCGGGCCGTCGAGCCCGAGGCCGGGTTTGATCTGTTCGCCGATCGCGCCGATACCGGGGAAGATCCGTTCCAGGGTGTGGCCCTGGACCTGCCCCGCCGGGTAGTCGACCTTCACCCGCTTCATGCCGGGGAACCAGTGCTCGCCGGTCATCCGGATGTACTCGTCGTAGGGAATGCCGAGCACGTGGGCGCCGCCGAGGGCATATGCGGTCCCGGGATCCGACGGCGCAGGCCGCGGTGTCCCACCGGTCGAGGAGCCGAGGGCCTGCGTATCGTCTGCGCCCGCCGACCCGATGCCGAAACATCCTGTGACACCGGCAGTTACCAGCACAGTGAGTCCTGCGAGTAGCTTCTTCATCTCTACCCCTGCCCGCATTGCTTCAGTTCGTAGTTTCACATACATCACGGGTCCCCGCTAACCCGGCTGCTCAGCACGTTCGCCCGATCCTGGCGGACGCAACGACCCGAACCGCCCCGTGGCCCCTCGTGACGGCCACCAGTTCGCCCTGCCGATCAGCGTCGCGATGGCGGGCACGGTGATGGTGCGTACCACGAAGGTGTCCAGCAGAATGCCCACGCCGATCACGAATCCGCCCTGGATCACGATGCCGATGCTGGAGAACAGCAGACCGGCCATCGAGGCCGCGAAGATCAGACCCGCCGCGGTGATCACCCCGCCCGTCGAACCCAGCATACGAATGACGCCGAAACGCGTGCTGTGCGGAGACTCGTCGCGCAGCCGCGACACCATCAGCATGTTGTAGTCGGCACCCACCGCGATCAGCACCACGAACGCCAACGGCGGCACACTCCAGTGCAAATGCTGGCCGAGCAGCGATTGGAACACCAGGACGCCGATGCCCAGCGCCGCGAAATACGAGACCACCACCGACCCGACGAGGTAGAGGGGTGCGATCAGCGAACGCAGCAGCAACATCAGGATCAGCAGAACCACGATCAGTGTCGTGATGATGATGAACCGGATGTCCTGCTGGTAGTAGTCGCGGGTGTCGCGCAGTGCGGCGGGGAACCCACCCATCGATATCGTGGATTCGGCCAGCGTGGTGTTCGGCTGCGCCCCCTTGGCGATGTCCTGGATCTGGTTGACCTGATCCATCGCCTCGGGGCTGAACGGGTTGAGTTTGGTCTGAACCAGATACCGCACCGAACGGCCGTCCGGCGAGACGTAGGCCGCCGAGGCCTTGTGGAACTCGTCGAGACCGAGCACCTCGGGCGGAATGTTGAACCCCGCCTGCGCCGGGTCCTTGGCCTCGTTGCGCATCGACAGCAGAAAAGACGAGGCCTGGTTCAATCCGGCCGAGATCACCCCGACCTGTTTGACGAGTTCGTCGACGCCGCCTGCCACTTCCCGGCTGCCGCCGGCCAGCCGGTTGGCGCCCTGCTGCAGCTCCTTCAAGCCCGATTGCGGACCCCCGGGTTTGTTCAGCCCCATGGCGTTGACGGCCTTGTTGACGCTGGCGAGGGCGTTGTTCAACTTGGTGACCGTCGCCCCGAGGGTCTGCGTGTCGTCACCGGCACCGTTCAGCTGGTGTGCCAGATCGTTGATCTGGTCGAGGCTGCCGTCGTTGTTGGCGTCCATCAGCCGCTGCATCTGGACCCGGGAGTCCCGGCAGGACGGGTTGGCATCGCAGACCGCATTGCCGTTCAGCGCCGCCAGGACCGGGCCGATCCAGGCGAACATGTTCTTGACGGCGGAGAAGTTGACGCCCATCGCGTTGGACAGCGCGTTGATGCTGTCGACCAGCTTGGCGGCGGTGTCGACGTCGCGCACCAGCTTGTCGCCACCGTATTCCGTTCGCACCGAGGAGAACGTCTCGACCACGCTCTGCAGACTCGGCGCGATCCGGTTGATCTGGGTGCGCACGTCGGCGAGGCTGCCCGCCAGTGTGTTGGCCCCGTTGGCCAGCCGGGTGAGGTCGGCGGAACGCTGGTTGATCTGGGCCGAGCCGTCGGCCAGCCGGTCGCCGACGATGCCGGCCTGGAACGTGGCCCGGAACTCCGGCGGCACCTCCCCCAGCGGCCGGGTGATACCGCTGACCAGCCCGACGTCGGGCAGCTGCGCCACCCGCGACGCCAGCTGTTCCAGGTCAGCCAGGCCGCGCGGGGTGCGCAGATCGTGCGGGGACTGGATGAGGATGTATTCCGGAATGGACTGGCTGATCGGGAAATGGCGTTCCAGTGCGGCGTACCCGATCGAACTCGGTGCCGACGACGCGACGACCTTGCGGTCGTCGTAGTTGTACTGCGCGAAGATCGCACTGCCCGCCAGCAGCGCCAGGATCAGCAGGCTGGCGACGAGATGGGGCACCGGCCTGCGCACGATCCGGATCCCCGAACGCCGCCAGAACTTGGCGGTCAGTTCGCGCCGGGGTTTGACCCAGCCGCGCGGCCCGGCCAGCGTCAATATCGCGGGCAGCAGGGTCAGCCCGGCCAGGAACGCGACGCCGATCCCGATCGCCGCGGAGGTTCCGACCGTTCGGAACACACCCATTTTCGTGAAGCTCAGCAGCAGGAAGGTCAGCCCCACCGTCGCGGCGGATGCGGTGATGACCTTGCCGATCGAGAACATCGCCTTCTCGACGGCCTGGTCGGAGTCCGCGCCCGATCTCAGATAGTCGTGATAGCGGCTGATCAGGAAGACCGCGTAATCGGTGCCGGCGCCGGCCATGATCGCGCTCAGGAACACCACCGACTGGTTCGACACCCCCGCACCGGTGAGCTGGGAGAAACCCGCCACCAGTGCCTGGGCGATCAGCAGCGACGATCCGATCGTCACCAGCGGCAGCAGCATGGTGACCGCGCTGCGGTAGACCAGCAACAGCACGGCCAGGACCAGGACGGCGATCGCGATCTCGATCGGCAGCCGGTCCTGCTGACCGGCGACGGTGAGGTCGGCGGCGGTGGCCGCGGGACCGGTGAGGTGCACGGCCATCGGGCTACCGGCGGTACTGCGTTCGACGATGTCGGAGACCCGGTTGAACGATTCGATCGCGCGCGGTGTGCCCAACTCGCCGGTGAGGCCCACCGGCAGCACCCAGGTGGTCTTGTCCTTACTGGTCAGGAAGTCGCGCAGCTGTGGGGTGCCGACGAAGTCCTGCACGCTGACGACATCCCGCTGGTCGTCCTTCAGCGCGTCCACCAGCTTGCGGTAGGTCGCCTCGTCGGCGAATCCGAGCCCGTTCTCGTTGATCAGGGCGACCAGCAGCAGGTCGTCGTTGGCCGATTCGTGAAACGCCTCGGTCATCTTCTGGGCGGTGACACTCGACGGCGCATCGGCGGGCAGGATGGCGAGCGGATGTTTTTCCGCCATTTCGCCGAGCGAGGGGAACGACAGCGGTAAGACCACCAACAACGCGGCCCAGACCCCGATGACCGCCCAGGGCCACCGCACCACGAGACCGGCTAGCCGTCGCATGTCGCCCTCACCTTCGCCCCGAATCGGGGTTCAGCGGAAAATCCTTGGCCATTACCGTCCCTGCTTCTCGCGTCCGCAGCAGTTTGCTCGTCGCTAGGCGACGCGGCCCCAGTGCCCGCTGTCAGCAACCCTTCCCGACACCGATTTCATCGCCCCGAGGTAGCGGGCGACCGATTTCCTGGCAACGCCATTGTCGGGATGCATGATCGCCATGACCGTGCCCTCGCCGTACCGGAAAATGTAGATCGTCAATTGATACGAGAACCGATCGTCGGGATACATTCCGATATTGTTCGCCAGCCCCATGTCGCCGGCCGCGAGGATCGCGTTGAGCGGTGCCGCACCGCCGTGCAGAAAGTTCGACACCGGAAAGTTCGGCCGCGGCCAGTTCAGCCACGGAGCCAACTCGAGAACGCGATAATACGGCACTCTCGCCATATCCAGGCCGGAATCGAAAGAACTCTGCGCGGCCCACGCGGCATCGCTGAAAGACGTCGCCGCCACCGGAACGGTGATCGGGATCAGACCGGTGAACCAGCCCTGCGTCATGAAATTGTCGCCCGCGGTGCGGGAATCCCTCGGCGTGAGACCGTAATAGGTGAGAGCACCGGTGAATTCGTGTTCCACCAGGCCCAGACATGCGAACAGACCGCCGACGAAGCGCGCACCGGCCGCCGAGCAGGCCGCGTCGAAGCGTTCCGTCTGCGCCGGACTCATCAGCACCTCCGAGGACCAGGCGCTGCTGGTCGCCTCGTTCGGGTCGCCAAGCGGCAGTGGAAATTCCGGAAAGCCGTCGCCGTTGTTCTCGGCGAAGTCCAGCCACGCGCGCACGCCAGGCGAATCCAGCGTCAACGCCGACGTGTATTCCCGCTCGCGGACACAGAAGTCGTCGAAACTACCGGCGTCGGGCAGCGTGAGAGCCTCACCACTGCCGCTCATCGCCGAATACATTCCGTTGGCTTCCATCATTGTGGTGCCGATCAGCGTGGCATCCCCGTGGACGTGATCCATGGCGGCGAAGAATGTGAAGTGACTTTCGTTCTGCACGATGCCGAACGTGAAGCAACCCCACTCCAGCGGGTTCGGAATGTCGGTGACGTGCGACCGGATTTCGTCGACCGTCATGGTGCCCTGATCGACGGGTTGGAATTCGATGTCGGCCGGGTCGTCGATGGCATGCCGGACGAACTGTCCGTCACCGGATTCTTCGAACCAACTGCGGAAGGTGTCGTGCCGCCGCAGATAGGTATTCACGGCGTGATCCATGGCCGCGATATCGCAGTGGCCGGCTACCTCGCAGCTGGCGATTATCTGTCGGGAGAAGTTCAATCCCGCCGCTTTACGTTCGCTGTAGTTACGAAGATGCTGGCTCTGCATATAGCTAACCGGAACCGCACTCACCGGCGCCTGCCTGGCCTTTTCCCGAGCCGCTGGGGTCGGTTGCCAAGAGGTCACCGAGCCCGGACTCAATGACCATTCATCAAGTGCGCCAACCGTTATCTTACCGATGCGCAAAACTTGGCCCTTCCCGCTCGGCCGGCAGGGGGGCCGGCACAACTCGTCGCGGCATCAACATACCCTCGGTTCTACCGCAACTGTCCGGCACAGGTTCCTGCCAGGCCAGCGAACCCCGCACAGCTGGGCTAAGCGTGCAATAGTGTGCGTCGGAGTCGATCTTCAGGCGCTGCGGGGGCGCGCGGAGTCATATTGCGGCCGCCGATGCTTAGGAGGACAACGCCATGGGATCCGTCGACCATCCAGATGAGCAGCCGCCCCGTTTCGCCATCGTCGGCTACGCGGGACGTTTTCCAGGGGCCCCTGATGCGGATGAGTTCTGGGAGGTGTTGCGCGAGGGCCGCGACGCGATATCTGAGGTACCCGGCGACCGCTGGGACGCCGACGACTTCTTCGACCCGGAACCCGGTGCACCAGGCAAGGTCGTGACCCGTCGGGCCGGCTTCGTCGACGATGTGACCGGGTTCGACGCGCCGTTCTTCGGCATGTCGACCCGCGAGGTCAGGCTGATGGACCCGCAGCACCGGCTGCTGCTGGAGACGGCGTGGCGCGCGGTGGAACATTCCGGCACCTCACCGGCGGCGCTGGCCGACACCAACACCGGTGTGTTCGTCGGTCTGGCCACCCACGACTACCTGGGCATGGCCTCCGACGAGCTGACCTATCCCGAAATCGAGGCCTATATGGCCATCGGGACCTCGAATGCCGCCGCGGCGGGGCGGATCAGCTACCGGCTCGGTCTGCAGGGCCCGTCGGTCGCCGTCGACACCGCGTGCAGCTCGTCGCTGGTGGCCATCCATCAGGCGTGCCAAGCACTTCGCTTAGGCGAGTGCGATCTCGCGCTGGCCGGCGGCGCCAATGTTTTGCTGACCCCGGCGACCATGATCACGTTCTCCAGCGCGCACATGCTCGCGCCGGACGGCCGGTGCAAGACCTTCGACGCGGCCGCCGACGGCTACGTGCGCGGCGAGGGCTGCGGCGTCATCGTCATCAAACGCCTCGAGGACGCGGTCCGCGACGGTGACCGGATCCGGGCCGTGATCCGCGGCAGTGCGATCAACCAGGACGGCGCATCTGGCGGCCTGACGGTGCCCAACGGCGTCGCCCAGCAACGCGTCATCACCGACGCGCTGAAGCGGGCCCGCCTCGAACCCAGCGACGTCGGCTATCTGGAGGCACACGGCACCGGGACGTCGCTGGGCGACCCGATCGAGGCGCAGGCCGCGGGCGCGGTGTACGGCGCCGGACGGGAAACCGACCGGCCGCTGCTGATGGGTTCGGTGAAGACCAACATCGGGCACCTGGAGGCGGCCGCGGGCATCGCGGGTGTCCTCAAGGTCGTCCTGTCGTTGGAGAACGAGCTGCTGCCGCGACACCTGCACTTCGAGAACCCGTCGCCGCACATTCCCTGGGACCGGCTCGCCGTGCAGGTCGTCAAGGAGTCCACCGCATGGGAACGCAATGAGCGCCCACGCATCGCGGGCATCAGCTCGTTCGGCTTCGCCGGCACCAACGCGCACGTCATCCTCGAAGAGGCCCCGCAGCAGGCGCCGGCGGCACCCGCCGCCGACCCCGACGACCGGCGGTTCGGTGTGCTGCCGCTCTCGGCCCGGACCCCCGCGGCCCTGGTGCGGCTCGCCGACGGGTACCGCAGCTGGCTGAACGCGCATCCCGAGGCCACCGTGGCGGATGTGTGCTTCACGGCCGGGGCCGGACGGGCCCACCTCGAGCATCGGGCCGCGTTGGTGGTCAATTCCCGAGAATCCGCGATCGACCTGCTCGGCGCGCTCGCCGACGACCGCCCCGCCCCCGGGTTGGTGCGCGGGGAATCCCACGACACCCCGAAGACGGCGTGGCTGTTCACCGGCCAGGGCAGCCAGTACCCCGGCATGGCCCGTGAGCTGTTCGACACCGAACCGGTGTTCGCCGAGGCGGTGCAGCGGTGCGCGGCCGCGGTGGCCGACACGCTGGAGAAGCCGCTGCTCGACGTCATCTTCGAGCTGGACGCCCCGGATGCCGACGAGACGCTGCGGCAGACCTCTTACGCGCAGCCCGCCCTGTTCGCCGTGGAGATGGGTCTGGCCCAGCTCTGGCAGTCCTGGGGCTTCGAGCCGGACGTGGTGCTCGGCCACAGCGTCGGCCAGTACTCGGCGGCCTGCGTCGCTGGCGTGCTCGGTCTCGAGGACGGCGCGCGGCTGATGGCCGAACGCGGCCGGCTGTTCGGCAGCCTGCCCGCCGGTGGCCGGATGGTCGCAGTGTTCACCGCCGCGCAGCGGGTCGAGAGCCTCACCGACGAATACCCGACCCTTTCGGTCGCCGCCTACAACGGCGCCAACACCGTGCTGTCCGGGCCCGCGCAGGACCTGGAGCAGGCGGTGGCCGGGCTCACCGCCGACGGGGTCCGCTGCGACTGGCTGGAGACCAGCCACGCCTTCCACTCGGCGCTGCTGGACCCGATCCTCGACGAGTTCGAGGCGTATGCGGACCGGTTCACGTTCCGGGCGCCCCAGCGGATGCTGATCGACAACCGCACCGGCGCCGCCCTCGGCCGCAGCGTCAAGATCGACGGCGCCTACTGGCGCAGGCACGCACGCCAACCGGTGGAGTTCGCCAAGAGCGTGCGCACCCTCGCCGAGCTGAACTGCAAGCTGCTGGTCGAGATCGGACCGCGGCCGGTGCTCACCGCCACGGCCCTGAGCGCCTGGCCGGACCAGGCCACCGCACCGCGGGTGATCGCGTCGCTGCGCCGCAACACCGCCGACCACCGCCAGATCATCGAGGCCGTCGCCGATGCCTACGTGCTGGGCCACCTACCCGAGTTCTCCGCGCTTGGATCGCCGCAGGCCCGCAAGCTCGACCTGCCCACCTATCCGTTCGAGCGCCGCCAGTACTGGTTCTCCGACAGCCGGGAGGGCAACGGCAACGGCGCGGATCGGGCCGACCGGCAACGGCCGGTCGCCGCGCGGACCCAGGCCGTCCGCCTGCTCGAGGACGGCCGGATCGAAGAACTCGCGGCCCTGCTCGACGGTGCCGGCGACGATCAACAGACCCGCGATGTGCTGACCAAGCTTGCGGCACAACACAACCAACAGCGCACGACCCAGTCCATCGCGGACGACCGCTACGAGTTCCGCTGGGAGAAGTCCCCCACTCCGCTGGGCGGCGCCGACGCCGCGGCCGATACCTCCTGGATCCTGTTCGGCGAGGACGGCGACGCCATCCGCCCGCTGGTCGACGCGCTGACCTCGCGCGGTCACCGCTACCGGATCATCGGACTGCCCGGCTCCGACACCGACGAGGAGAAGCTCGTCGATGCGTTCCGCGCTGCCGCGCTGGATGATTCGACGCTGCGCATCCTGCACGTCGCGGCGGTCGACGCCGCCGGCCCCGAAACCGAGCCGTCGATGCAGTCGCTGTTGCGGATGCAGCACCGGATCCTCGGCGGCACCCGGCGGCTGTTCCGAGCCGCGATCGCGGCGGAACTACGCAGCCCGATCTGGATGGTGACCCGCGGCGCACAGCGCGTCACCGACACCGACTCGGTCGCACCGGATCAGAGCTGCCTGTGGGGATTCGGCCGGGCCGCCGCACTGGAGCTTCCGCACATGTGGGGCGGGTTGGCCGACCTTTCCGCCGGAGCCGGAGCCGGTAGCGGGGCTGATGAGTGGGCCCGGCTCGTCGACCGGGTCACGGCATCGCACGACGCGGCCGTGCGGGAGGACCAGATCGCGCTGCGTGAGCAGGAGGTCTACGTCCCCCGGCTGGTCCGGCGGGCCGATGAGCCCAGCGGCAAGCCGCTTGAGCTACGCACCGACGCAACATATCTGGTGACCGGTGGGCTGGGGTCCATCGGGCTGGAGGTCGCCGGCTACCTGGCCGCGCACGGCGCTCAGCACCTGGTGCTGACCAGCAGGCGCGCACCCGACGATGCCGCCCAGCAGCGCATCGATGCGCTGCGCGATCAGCATGGCTGTGAATTCCGGGTCATCGCCACCGATGTCGCCGACGCACATGACGTCACCCGGCTGCTGACCACCGTGCAGGCCGAACTGCCGCCGCTGGCCGGGATCGTCCACGCCGCGGGTGAGATCGGCACCACCGCCCTCGGCGACCTCGACGACGCCGAGGTGGATCGGGTCTTCGCCGGGAAGGTCTGGGGTGCTTGGCATCTGAGCCAGGCGGCGATCGATCTGCGGCTCGACTTCTTCATCAGCACCTCGTCAATCGCCTCGGTATGGGGCGGATACGGCCAAACCGCCTACGGTGCGGCGAACGCATTCCTGGACGGACTGGCCTGGCGCCTGCGCGAGCAGGGCATCGCCGGGACCAGCGTCAACTTCGGTCCGTGGTCGGCCGGGATGGCCGATGCGGAATCCCGTGCCCGGCTGGACCGCCGGGGCATCCGGACGTTGTCACCCGCCGACGCGCTGGCGGGCATGGCCGACGTGGTGGCGGCCGCCACGGCACGCGGCGGCGCCCAGGGAAGTGTGACCAGGATCGACTGGGCCCGCTTCCTGCCGCTCTACCAGCAGGCCGGGCGGCGGGGATTCCTGGCCGAGCTGGAGCGCGAACTGCCCACCCAGCCGACGGATGCGGCCGTGACACCGGCCGGGAAGCCTCAGCTGGTCGAGCGGCTCGCGGCGGCTCCCGTGCAGCAGCGCAAGCGGCTTCTGACCGATTATCTGCGCGAATCGGTCGCCGAGGTGACCAGGGTGGATGCCGCCGAGATCCGTGAGGACGCCGGCTTTTTCGACCTCGGCATGGACTCGCTGATGGCCGTCGAGTTGCGCCGCCGCATGGAACAGGGGGTCGGCGCCGAGATTCCCGTCACCCTGGTGATGGATTACCCGCGGATTTCCGATGTGGCCGACTATCTGCTGGGCGATGTGCTCGGGCTCAGCGAGCAGCCGTCGGGTCCCCGCCCGGAATCGGTGGTGACGACACGCACCGACGAGCCGATCGCGATCGTCGCGGTGTCGTGCCGTTTCCCCGGCGCCCCCGACCCCGAGGCGTTCTGGGACGTGCTCGCCGGCGGTGTCGATACGATCCGGGAGGTCCCGGAGGACCGCTTCGACATCGACGAGTTCTACGATCCGGATCCCGAGACCGCGGGCAAGACGTACACCCGCTTCGGTGGATTCCTCGACGGCATCGACGGATTCGATCCGGAGTTCTTCGGGATCTCGCCGCGCGAGGCCGTCTGGATCGAGCCCCAGCAGCGGCTGATGCTCGAAACGGTCTGGGAGGGGCTGGAGCGGGCCGGGTACTCCCCGGCCTCGTTGCGCGGCAGCCGAACCGGAATCTTCGCGGGCGTCGCCGCCAACGAGTACGCGCATCTGCTGTCCTCGGAGTCGATCGACAAGATCGAGCCCTACTTCATCACCGGCAATGCGCTCAACGCGATATCGGGCCGGGTGGCCTTCGCGCTCGGCTTGGAGGGTCCGGCCGTCGCGGTGGACACCGCGTGCAGCTCGGCATTGGTGGCGGTCCACCAGGCCTGCCAGGCACTGCACTCCGGCGACTGCGATATGGCCCTGGCCGGCGGTGTGAACGTGCTGCTTTCACCGGTGACGGTGGTCGCCGCTTCCCGCGCCAGGATGCTGTCCCCGGTCGGGCGGTGCAAGACCTTCGACGCCTCCGCCGACGGCTATGTGCGCAGTGAAGGCTGCGGAATTCTCGTGCTGAAGAGGTTAAGCGACGCCGAGCGCGACGGGGACCGCGTCATGGCCGTGATCCCCGGCAGCGCCGTCAACCAGGACGGCGCCTCCAGCGGCCTGACGGTACCCAATGGCGGTGCCCAGCAACGGCTGATCGGAACCGTGCTGGCCCGCGCCGGTCTGGCCGGCGGGGACGTCGACTACCTCGAGGCGCACGGGACCGGCACCCCGCTGGGGGATCCGATCGAGGTGCAGGCCGCCGCGGCCGCCTTCGGCGGTGCCCGCGATGCGGACCGGCCGCTGCTGATGGGGTCGGTGAAGTCCAACATCGGGCACACCGAATCGGCTTCCGGCGCAGCGGGTCTGATCAAGGTCGTGCTGTCACTGCAGAACGACCTGCTGCCGCAGAGCCTGCACTTCGACAACCCGTCGCCGCACATCCCGTGGGATTCGCTGCCGGTGCGGGTCGTGGACAAGGCGGTTCCGTGGCAGGCCAACGGCAGGCCGCGGCGCGCCGGGGTGAGTTCCTTCGGGTTCACCGGAACCAACGCGCACGTGCTGATCGAGGAGGCCCCGGCGGCCGCGCCCGCCGGCGACGTGGCCGACGACGCCGCGCCCGAGGATGCGACGCAGGCCAAGGGCGAACAGGCCCATGTGCTGACGCTGTCGGCGCGGTCACCGGAGGCCCTGGTGGCGCTGGCGCAGCGTTACGACACCTGGTTGGGTGCCCATCCCGACGCCGACCTGGCCGATGTGTGCCTCACCGCGGGCACCGGCCGCTCCCACTTCGAACACCGCGCCGCGCTGGTGGTGGATTCGGTCCAGGCGGCCCGCGACGGCCTGGCCGATCTCGCCGACAACCGCACCCGGCCCGGCGTGGCACGCGGTGAGCACACCCACCACCCGACGACGGCGTGGTTCTTCACGGGGCAGGGCAGCCAGTATGCCGGGATGGCACGTGAGTTGTTCGACGCGGAGCCGGTTTTCGCCGAGACCGTGACCCGGTGCGCCGACGCGGTCAAGGACATGCTGCCGGTCCCGTTGCTGGAGGTGGTTTTCGCCACCGATCGCGAGACCGGTGGCGCGGCCGGGGAACGGTTGCGGCACACGTCGTTTGCACAACCGGCCCTGTTCGCCGTCGAGATGGGCCTGGCCCGGCTGTGGCAGTCCTGGGGCATCCAGCCCGACGTGGTGCTCGGGCACAGCGTCGGCCAATACGCCGCGGCGTGTGTGGCCGGGGTGTTCAGCCTCGAGGACGGTGCGCGGCTGATGGCCGAGCGCGGCCGGATGTTCGGCAGCCTGCCCGAGGGCGGCCGGATGGTGGCGGTGTTCAACGACGCCAAACACGTCGAGGCGGTCGCCGGTGAGTTCCCGCGGGTGTCGGTCGGGGCCTACAACGGACCCAACACCGTGCTGTCGGGTCCCGGTGAGGATCTGGAGCAGGTCGTCGCGAAGTTCACCGAGGAGGGGATCCGCTGCACCTGGCTGGAGACCAGCCATGCCTTCCATTCCGAGCTGCTGGATCCGGTACTCGACGAATTCGAGGCGTACGCAGCGCAGTTGGAGTACGCCGCGCCGACGTTGCCGCTGGTCTGCAACCGCACCGGGGCCGTGCTGACGGCCCAGACCCCGCTCGACGGCCAGTACTGGCGCCGGCATTCGCGCCAGCCGGTGCAGTTCGCCGAAAGCGTGCGCACCGTGGCCGCGCTGGGCTGCTCGGTGTTGATGGAGATCGGTCCGCAACCGGTGCTGACCGGGGCCGCGGTGCAGGTCTGGCCGGAGCACCTGGCCGCGCCACGGGCCATCGTCTCGATGCGCAAGGGCGTCGGTGACCGGCGTCAGATCGCCGACGCACTGTCCGCGGCCTACGTCGGGGGGCACCAGCCCGATTTCGCCGCGCTGCACCGCAAGCCCGGGCACCGGCTGGAACTCCCCACCTATCCGTTCCAGCGCCGCCGCTTCTGGCCCAAGACCTCGGCCATCACGGTCGACGGCCCCACTGCGTCCGGGATCCTGGGCAGTGCCAAGGATCTGGCGTCCGGCGACTCCATCTACACCAGCAGGTTGTCGGTCAGATCACAGCCGTGGCTTTCCGACCACGTCATCTACGGCACCGTCGTCGTCCCCGGGGCCACGTACGCGGCGATGGCACTGGCCGCGGTCGGTACTCCGGCACACGCCAAGGACGTCTTCTTCTACGAGCCGATCATCCTGCCGGAGAAGAGTTCGCGTGAGGTGCAGCTGACATTGCATCCTCAGGGCGGCGACGGCGAGTTCAGTTTCCAGGTGCACAGCCGCCCGTACGGCGAGCGCGGCGCCGAGTGGTCGCTGAACGCCGAGGGCACGGTGGTCACCGGCGTCGGCGACGACGTCGACACCGACGAGCAGTCGGGACCTGTCGACGAGGCGATCGAGCGCCTGCAGCGCATGCGTCCGCAAGAGTTGTTCGAGACCTTCGCCGACCTCGAGCTGGCGTGGGGGCCGACCTGGTCCGGATCCCTGAAGTCGTTGTGGCTCGGCGAGGGTGAGGCGATCGGTGACATCCTGGTCGGCGAGGAACTCGCCGAGCAGCTCGGAACCGAGCCCATGCATCCCGTCCTGATGGACCTGTGCACCGGCGTCGCCTTCCCCGCGTTCCCGGCGCTGCTCGCGGCCGAACAAGGGGTGAACGATCTGTTCCTGCCGCTGCGCTACGGGCAGGTGACACTGCGGGAGAAGATGCCGCGGCGGTTCTACTGCCGGGCGAGGTGGCACGAGAGCGCCCTCGACAGCGAAACCCAGGTCTTCGACCTCGATTACCTCGATCGGGATGGCCGTCACCTAGGTGGGGTTCGCGACTTCACGGTGAAACGCGCACCCCGCGAGGCGCTGCTGCGCGGCCTCGGCGGTGACGCCACCCGGCTGCTCTACACCCTGGGCTGGCACGAGGTGCCGGTGTCCGGCGAGGAGAACGCGACCGCGAGCGGGACCTGGCTGATCGCCGGATTCGACGAGCTGGCCGCCAAGGTGCCGGGCTGCATTCCGTTCGACCGGAGTACCGACCCGGAACTGTTGGGTCAGGTGCTGACCCAGTCCGCCGAGCGGGGCGTGCCGTTCTCCGGTGTGGTCTGGCGCGCCGCCGCACCCGGCGGCACGCAGGACCACGAGCGGCTCGAGACCGAGATCGCCAATCTCCTCAGTGCGGTGCACACCGTGCAGGGCGGCGCGAAACTGCCTGGCGGGCTGTGGATCGTGACCGAGCGGGCCGTCGCCACCGAATCCGGTGAGCCGGTCGACCCGGTGCAGGCTGCGCTGTGGGGCTTCGGGCGGACCACGATCAACGAGGAACCGGCGCTGCGCGCCAAACTCATCGACTGTGACGGTTCACCGGAGGCCGTGCAGGTGCTGGCCGGCCTGCTGGCCGACCCGGTGGACGAGCCGGAACTGGCGGTGCGACAAGGCAAGCTGCTCGCGTCCCGGTTGCTGCCGTGGGCCCGCAGCGGCCATCTCACGGTGCCGCGGGGCGGGGACTTCGTCCTGGCGCCCACCGAACGGGGTGCGATCGACAACCTGCGACTGATCGAGAAGGACGTGCCCGCACCCGAAGAGGGCTACGTGCAGGTCCGGGTCGAGGCCGCGGGCCTCAACTTCCGTGATGTGCTCAACGTCCTCGGGCTCTACCCGGGCGATCCGGGACCGGTCGGCGGCGACTTCGCCGGCGTCGTCACGCAGCTCGGCGAGGGTGTCGACACGGGACTCGAAGTGGGACAACGCGTCTACGGCTCCATGCAGGGGGCGTTCGCCAGCCGGTTCAACGTGCCCGCGCAGTTCCTGGCGCCGATCCCGGACGGGGTGAGCGCGGTGGAGGCCGCGACCATCCCGGCCGCCGCACTCACGGTCAGGCTGTCCTTCGACTGGGCGCAGCTCAAGCCCGGCGACAAGGTGCTCATCCACGCCGCCAGCGGTGGGGTCGGATTGGCCGCGATCCAGATGGCCCAGGCGAAGGGCGCCACGGTGTTCGCCACCGCGAGCACCTACAAGCGTGCGACGCTACGCAAGCTGGGTGTCGAATACGTCTACGATTCGCGCACAACGGATTTCGCCGACCAGATCCTGGCCGACACCGACGGTGCGGGTGTGGACGTCGTGCTCAACAGCCTGACCGGCGAGGGGTTCATCGAGGCGACCATCCGGGCCACCGCCCAGGGCGGCCGCTTCGCCGAGATCGCCAAGCGCGATATCTGGACATCCGAGCAGATGGCGCAGGCCCGGCCCGATATCGCCTACGAGATCGTCGCGTTGGACACGGTGATGTTCACCGAACCCGATCGCATTCGTGACCTGCTCACCGAGGTGTCCGACGGCTTGGCCACGGGTGAGTGGGCGCCGCTGCCTGCCGAGATCTACCCACTGACCGAGGCAAGGGCCGCGTTCCGGCGGATGCAGCAGGCGCGCCACATCGGCAAGATCGTGGTGCAGATTCCGAACCCGCTGCAGCCGAGGCCCGATCGGAGCTACCTGATCACCGGTGGTCTCGGGGCGATCGGTCTGCACACCGCGTCGTATCTGGCCCAGCTCGGGGCGGGCGACATCGTGTTGAGCAGCCGGCGGGCTCCGGACGCGGACGCACAACGGGTGATCGAGGAGATCGCCGACCGCTACAAGTGCCGCGTCCACGTCTTCTCGGCCGATGTCGGCGAGGAGTCCGAGGTCGCCGCGCTGCTGGAGCGGATTCGCGCCGAGCTGCCGCCGCTGGCCGGGGTCGCGCATCTGGCCGGTGTGCTCGACGATGCGCTGTTGGGCCAGCAGAGTGTGGAGCGGTTCCGGACGACGTTGGCTCCCAAGGCGTTCGGCGCCGGCCACCTGGACCGGCTGACCGAGGACGACGATCTGGACTTCTTCATCGTGTCCTCCTCGGTGTCGAGCCTGTTCGGTTCACCCGGCCAGTCCAACTACGCGACCGCCAATGCCCTGCTCGACGGCCTGATCGCGCGGAGACGGTCGCAGGGCCTGCCCGCCACCGGGGTCAACTTCGGACCGTGGGCCCAGGGCGGCATGGCCTCCTCGGACGCCGCCACCGCCAATATCAGTGCCCAGGGCCTGATTCCGCTGGAGCCGTCGGCAGCGCTGACCGCGCTGGGCGAGGTCGTGGCCAACGGGACCGGGCAGGCGACCGTGCTCAAGGCCAACTGGCAGCGCGCCGCGAAGGTGCTCGGCAGTTCTCGGCCGCCGATCCTCGATCTGGTGCTGCCGAGCGCCGCCGGGGAGGTGACCGGTGACAGCGAGTTGCTCAAGCAGCTGCTGGAGATCCCGGTGCCGCAGCGCGCGGGCTTCGTCACCGAGTTCCTGCAACGCGAGGTGCAGAACTTCCTGCGGCTCGCCCAGCCGCCCGCGGCGACGAGTCGGTTCCTGGACCTGGGCACGGATTCACTGATGGCGATCGAGCTCCGCAACCGGCTGCACAGCCAGTTCGGCGGCAAGTTCACCATCAATGCGACGGCGGTGTTCGACTATCCGACCATCGGCGGGCTCGCCGAGTATCTCGTGGCCCAGCTGCCCGATACCGAGTCGGACGAGTCACCGTCGGAGGAGCAGCCGGCAGAGGCACCGGACTAACCCCGCGAGCAGACGCTGCGGTACCCGAAATCCAGCATTTCCGGGTACCGCGGCGTCTGCTCGGCAGAGAAGTCAGGCCCAGCGGACGGACTCGGCCTCGGCGGGCAGGGCCGAACGTAACGGCACCTGCAGACCGTCGTAAATGCCGGGCTTCTGGGTGCCCAGCCAGTTGAGCGCACCCAGCAGGCGGTTGGCGGCCGTGGTGTTACCGCCGTCGGCCCTGGTGCCGCCGGGGACGTCGGCGCGCACCACGATGCTCAGCTGCGGATCGCCGTCGATGATCACCCGGTGATCGCCGACCCCCTCGTCGGGTTGTGGCCAGTCCGGCGCGCAGGACGGATCGATGCGGGTGATGTGTTCGATGACGATCCGCTCCACGCCGTGCGACCACCCGATCACCTGCAACCGGAACGCCCCCTGGGTGCCCGCCTCGAAACGGCCCATGACGTTGTCGACCGGTTCGGTGAGGGCCAGCCGTTGCACCTCCTCGGTGATCTCGTCGATCTCCAAGCCCAGGCCGCGGCCGATCAGGCGGACATTGCCGCCCCACACCATCGTGGGGATGGACGGCAGCAGCATCATCGGCGTCTCGTCCATCGAGCCCCCGAATCCGCACAGCACCCGCACCGAATGCGGCTGGTCGTAGGTGGAGTAGTCGAAGATCTCCTGACAGCGGATCGTCCTGATCCGCGTGCAGAGCCCGGCCGCGATCACCGCGAGCGCATCGTTCCCCCAGCCGGGGTCGACGCCACTGACGAGGAGCGCGGCGTTGCCCTCCGCGGCGGCGTCGGTGAGACGGTCCACCCACTCCTTGGGCGCCGAGGCCGGGTCGTACAACGAGTACAGCGACGGGGTCACCACATGTTTGCCAGCACGTAGGCAACGCTCGATATCGGCGACAGCCTCCTCCGGCCGGATATCCCCGGAGGCCATATAGGCCACCGCATCGCACACCCCGAGCGCCGCGTCGACGTCGGTGGTGGCCGCCACCCCGGTCGCGGCGTCCAACTTGGCAAAGGTCGCGGCGTCACGACCCTGCTTGTCCTGCGTCGACGTGATGACCGCGGCCAGCTCCAAACCCGGAAACGCCACCGCCGACCGGATCGCCGTCGACCCCATATTGCCTGTGCCCCACACTGCGATTCGCTGCATCGGACCACCGTAGACAGCCGGTCGGTGATGAGCCTCACATTCGCCCATATGCGCAGGATGCAGGGGTGCTACCGGCGGTTCCGGGTGATCGATCAACTACCGGGTTGGTTAGTCGGCGGAAATTGCTCGCGCGCGCTTTGCGTTGAAGTTACCGGACGGTATAGTTAGCCGCAGTTACTGGTGGGTAACTTAACCGGAGTACCCAACCTCAAGTGGCATTCTCATCGAGGAGGAAACGTGAGCCACTACAAGAGCAATGTCCGTGACCAGGTGTTCAACCTGTTCGACGTGTTCGGCGTGGACAAGGCACTGGGTGCAGGCTCCTACAGCGACCTGGATGCCG
>NZ_JBSFPX010000051.1:0-38502 GCF_053588415.1 Mycobacterium sp. NPDC003449 | reverse complement strand
CCACAACGAACCGGGGCCTGCTACCCGGCGCTCCGGTACCTACCGGGACGGGACTCACACCCGCTAGTCCAGTCCAACTTTCAGGACGCAACACGTCGCCAGTCTAGGACCACGCGTTACCGACCGGGTCGCGGGATTTTTGACGCGACTGTCGGCGCGTTGCCGACCGGGCGTGCATCGGCGGCCTGCCGGGGTACATCGGTCTGGAACTGGCCGCGCAAGGGGTCGTCGGCCCGGGCGCCCGCCGGTCCCGAACGCGCCGCGGTTTCCCGATATCGCCGGTTTAAGGTGACCACAGTCCGGTGGAGGGAAATGTCGGTTCAGGTTGCGATAGCGCTGGCGTCGGCGCTGCTGCTCACGGCGGCGGCCGCCGTCGCGGTGGTGCGTACCCGCCGGGTCGTGGCCACCCCCACCGAACGGGCCGTCCACGCCGCCCTGCACACCGCATCGCTGGCCGCGCACGCCCTGCGCCGGGGCCTGGACACCGAGTCCGCGCGGACCGCCGCCCCCTTCCTGCGCGAGCTGACCGGCACCGCGGGCCTGGCCCTGTTCGACGGTGACGGCGAGCTGCTGGCTCAGGACCAGGGCGACGAGCCGATCTGGCACCCCGATGTCGCCGAGGCCTGTGCGGGCACCGTGGGCGAGTCGATCACCGCGGGCCGACGGCTCCTCACGACCGTGCGAACCACGGCCGTCGTCGCGCAACCGCTTTTGACCGAGGGCGGCGAGGTGCTCGGGGCGCTGGTCGTGGTGACCGTGGCCAACCCCGGCCCCGGCATGCTTGGCGCGGTCGGCGAGGTAGCCCGCTACGCGGCGAGCCAGATCGAGCTGGCCGAACTCGACGCCTCACGAGCCCGGCTGGACCGCGCCGAGGTGCTCGCGTTGCGCGCCCAGATCAGCCCGCACTTCATCTACAACGCGCTCAACACCATCGCCTCGTTCGTGCGCACCGACCCGGACCGGGCCCGCGACCTGATCCTGGAATTCGCCGATTTCACCCGGTATTCGTTCCGCGCGGCCGGCCAATACACCACACTCGCCGACGAACTGCGCAACATCGACCGGTATCTCACCCTGGAGCGGGCCCGGTTCGGTGCCGCGTTGACGGTGCGGCTGCAGGTGGCCCCCGAGGTGCTCAACGTGGTGGTGCCGTTCCTGGCCCTGCAGCCGCTGGTGGAGAACGCGGTGCGGCACGGTCTGGCCGGGCGGGGCGGCGGATCGCTCGAGATCGTCGCACGCGACGCGGGCACCGACTGCGTCATCACGGTCGAGGACGACGGCGCCGGAATGGATCCCGACGACCTGCGGGCCGGGCCGGGCGATGCGCTGGCCGACCAGACTGATCCCCCGGTCGCTGCGCTCCTGCCCGCCGGAACCGATCAGTCCGCGCATGTCGGGTTGACCAATGTGGACCATCGGCTGCGCGCCGCGTTCGGCAACGATTACGGTTTGGTGGTCGAGACGGCTGTCGGAGCGGGTACCAAGGTCGCGATGCGGGTGCCGAAGTTCCGCTCGGGAGTTCGGGCCAGCGGAGGTGCGTTCGGGTGAGTCCCCTATGAGCAGGGCGCTGACGGTGCTGGCCGTCGACGACGAGGCGCCCGCGCTCGACGAGCTGGCCTACCTGTTGGGCAGGCACCCCGAGGTCGGCGATGTGCACACCGCCGGTGATGCCACCTCCGCGCTGCGCGAGCTCAACCACGCCACCATCGACGCGGTATTCCTCGACATCAACATGCCCGGCCTTTCGGGTATCGAACTCGCCGGTGTGCTCACCAATTTCGCGCACCGGCCCGCCGTGGTCTTCGTGACCGCGCACGATGACAGGGCGATCGCGGCCTTCGATGTGGGCGCCGTGGATTATCTGCTCAAACCGGTCCGGCAGAACCGGCTCGACGAGGCGGTGCGCCGGGTCGCGGCGGGCATCACCGGTGCCTCACCCGGTGAGCCGCCACCACAGGTGGATCAGGACGACCAGGACTCCGCGGTGATTCCCGCCGAGCTCGGTGGGATCACCCACCTGGTCCAGCGGGACAGCATCGGCTGGGTCGAGGCCGAGGGTGACTACGCCAGGCTGCATTCGGCGACCGGCGCACATCTGGTCCGGATCCCGTTGAGCACCTTGGAAACCCGCTGGCGCGACCACGGCTTCCAGCGCATCCACCGGTCGTATCTGGTGTCGCTGCGCCAGGTGACCGGCCTGCGCACGGCCGACGGGGCGGTGCTGGTCCGGCTGCGGGCCAACGGAGCCTCCCCCGCCGTCGAGCTGCCGGTCAGCCGGCGCCAGGCCCGAGAACTGCGCGACCGGGTCGTGCGCGACCCGCTGCGCAATCTCAAACCCGGTGGCGACGATGAGTGACGGCGAACGGGCCGGACCCCATGCGCGGCAGCGGGTCGTGCTCGCGCACCGCCGCGGCGCCCGGATGGTCCGCACCCGCGTCGAGGTCCAGGAGCAGACCCAGGTCGGCGACGCCCTGGTGCGCGGGCTGGTGCGGGCCCAGCTCGGGCTGGCGCTGCGGCTGGCGGCGGTGGTGGTCTCGATCGTCGCGGCGCTGCTGGTGCTGACCACGGCGCTGCCGGAACTGGCCGCGCTCACCGTGTTCGGCATCCGGCTGAACTGGCTGATCCTGGCGGGCCTGGTCTATCCCCTGCTCTATGGGGTGGGCCGGCTGTATGTCCGCCTGGCCGATCAGGGCGAGCGGGACTTCGTCCGGGTCGTCGACAGCGAGCCGTGACCGGCTCACCGCTGACCGCGGCCGCGCTGCTCACCGCGGCGGTCGCTACGGTCGCCATCGGGGCCTACGGGGTCCGGTTCTCGCGCACCACGTCGGACTTTCTCGTCGCGTCCCGCAGCGTCGGTCCGCGCTGGAACGCCGCCGCGGTGTCCGGTGAATACCTCTCGGCCGCATCCTTTCTCGGGGTGGCCGGGCTGATCGCCAAGTACGGTGCCGACGCGTTGTGGTATCCGGTCGGATTCACCGCCGGCTATCTGGGCCTGCTGCTGTTCGTGGCCGCACCACTGCGCCGCTCCGGGGCCTACACCGTTCCCGACTTCGCCGAGTTCCGGCTCGGCTCACCACGATTGCGTAAAGTGGCGATGCTCGTCGTCGTGATGATCTGCGTGTTCTATCTGGCCCCGCAGTACCAGGGCGCCGGCCTGGCCCTGAAAACCCTGCTGAAGGTCCCGGTCTGGGTCGGCCCGCTGTTGGTCGGCACGATCGTGATCGCCAATGTGGTGGCCGGGGGCATGCGGTCGATCACGTTCGTGCAGGCCTTCCAGTACTGGCTGAAACTGACCGCGATCGCGGTGCCCGCCCTGGCGCTGCTGGGCCTGTTCGTCGGCGACCGTGGTGACCTGGGCGGCCCGCTGCCACCGAGCGTCCGGCAACAGACCACCGTCCAGATCGAGACCGACGTCGTGGTCCGGGTGCTCGACCCGGCCGGCATCGAGGTCACCGGCAGCCTCGACGATCGACACGTCGAGGCTGCCACCATCGGCGCACCCGGCGACCACACCCTCGGCGCCGGAACGACTCTCACTCTGGCGGCCGGCGCCGCGACCCCGGTGGTCGCCGGCACCCCGAGCACGGGCGCCGAATGGATCGCCTCGGGTGGTGGGCTCGGCGGCCCGCATCCGCTCTACCAGGTGCTGTCCATCATCGTGGCGACGTTTCTGGGCACCATGGGCCTTCCGCATGTGCTGGTGCGGTTCTACACCAACCCGGACGGGCGGGCGGCCCGGCGCACCGCGCTGACGGTGATCGCGCTGCTGTCGCTGTTCTATCTGTTCCCGACGCTGCTCGGGGCATTCGCCCGGTTGTACGTGCCCCAGCTGCTGATCACCGGAACCGCGGACGCCGCAGTGTTGTTGGCGCCGGGCGCGGCGATCGGCGGGGTGTTGGGCCAGCTGCTGGCCGCGCTGGTGGCGGCGGGGGCGATCGCGGCATTCCTGGCCACCTCGTCCGGTCTGCTGGTCAGCATCGCGGGCGCGCTGGCGACCGATGTGCTGCGCGGCCGGGTCCGGGATTTCCGGTTCGCGGCGGTGCTCGGTGGCGTCATTCCGATTCCGTTGTCGCTCATGGTCTCCGGCCTGGAATTGTCCCGCAGCGTCGGGCTGGCGTTCGCGGTGGCGGCGTCCACCCTGTGCCCGCTGCTGGTGCTCGGCATCTGGTGGCGCGGGCTGACCGCGGCGGGCGCGGCCTGCGGTCTCGTGGTAGGCGGGCTGGTGTGCGGCGGTGCGGTGCTCGTGGAGATCGCCGGTGGGGTCGACGAGGATGTGTTGGGCGGCTGGCCCGCCGTCATGGTGGGCTATCCGGCCGCGATCAGTGTGCCGCTGGCGTTCCTGACGATGATCGCGGTCAGCCGGTTCACCGCCACCGCCCCCGGCGTCGCGCAGATCTTCGCCCGCATGCATCTGCCGGAACGCCTCGGCATGGGCATCGAGCGCGTCCCACCCGGCTGATTTCCCTCCCGTTTCCTCCCGCGAGCAGACGTGGCGGTACCCGGAAACCGGCAATTCCGGGTACCGGAGTGTCTGCTCGCGGGAGGGAAACGACGCGCGGCTATGTGGCCCAGTCGCGGTTGAGCAGTTCGACTCGGTCGATGTTGTCCTCGGCCCAGGCGCGCAGCTGTTCCAGCGGCTCGGACACGCTGACCCCGAGTTCGGTCAGCATGTACTCCACGCGCGGCGGCACCTCGGCGTACACCGTGCGCGTCACCAGTGAAGCCGCTTCCAGGCGTCGCAGCGTGCGGGTCAACATCTTGGCGCCGATGCCGGGCAGCCGCGCCTGCAGCTCCGAGAAGCGCACGGCGTCCCGATCGTCGAGCAATCCGATGATCAACGCCGACCATTTGTTGGACAACAGATCCAGCAGCGCCCGGCACGGGCAACTGTCCGAGTACACGTTGTGCTGATCGTGGCGCCCGGTCGGGCACGGCCTGGCCAAGCCGCCCTCCTTCCACCTGCATCGATTCCCACCGTGACACTAACCGGCCTTGCAGGGAACCGGCACCACGGCGCTAACCTCGCGGCCATCGGGCCAGATGTTGGCCACACCGAGAACGGAGTGCATATGGCAACCATGTCTGCGATCGGGTCCTACGCCGGGCTGCCCATAGATGACCCGAATGCGCTACAGGACATCACCGTCGAGGTGCCCAAACTGCGCCCGCGCGACGTCCTGGTCAGGGTCCTGGCCGTGTCGGTCAACCCGGTCGACATCAAGCGGCGCCGCGACCTGGCCGGATCGACGAGCCCCACCGTGCTCGGGTTCGACGCCGCGGGTGTGGTGGAGGCGCTCGGTCCCGACGTCGAGACGCTCGGCGTCGGGGACGAGGTCTTCTATGCGGGCGATATCAGCCGACCCGGCACCAACGCCGAACTGCATGCCGTCGACGAACGCATCGTCGCCCGCAAGCCGAAGTCGTTGTCGTTCAAGGACTCCGCGGCGCTGCCACTCACCACCATCACCGCATGGGAAACGCTGTTCGAGCGGTTCGCCCTGACCGATCGATCATCGGGTGATCTCCTGATCCTCGGCGCCGCGGGCGGGGTGGGTTCGATCATGATCCAGCTCGCCAAGAAGCTCACCGAGGTGCGGGTCATCGCGACCGCGAGCCGCGAGGATTCGCGACGGTGGGCACTGCGGATGGGCGCCGACGACGTCATCGACCACCATGACCTGCGCGCGCAGTGTCTGGCCGTCGCACCCGACGGGGTCGATTACGTCTTCTCCCCCCATTCCGCGGGCAACGTCGAGACCTATGCCGCGATCACCCGGCCGTTCGGACACATCACCGCGATCGACGAACCCGAGGGACTGGATCTTCTGCCGTTGAAGACCAAAAGCATTGCCTGGCACTGGGAGTTGATGTTCACCCGCCCGCTGACCGGATTCGACATGGAAGGTCAGCAGCGGTTGCTCACCGCCGCGGCCGGTCTTGTCGACCGTGGCGAACTGCGCACCACCCGCACCGAGACCATCGGAGATTTCAGCGCGGCGGGGCTCCGCGAGGCGCACCGGATGGTCGAGTCCGGGCGGATGGTCGGCAAGGTGGTCGTGCACCGCTGACGGCCCGGTTTCTCCCGATTTCTCCTTGGCGAGCAGACGTGGCGGTACCCCAAATGGCGCGTGAACGGGTACCGGCGCGTCTGCTCGCGGGAGAAAAGGGCTCGCCGCTTATCGCCGGTCACCGACCGTTCGGCGCACCGGTCCCCAGCTTTGGCGTATCGCGACCGATCGACCCCGATTGTGATTCACATCTCAACTAGGTTCAGCTGCACAGCTGGTTCACAGTCGACGATCAGGAGTCACCGGTGCCCGAAACCCAATCGCCCGAACGGGCTGCGCCCACTGGAGCGGAGTTCCTCGCCGCCCAGACCAGCCCGGAATTCCAGGAGCTGCGCCACCGACTGCGCCGCTTCGTCTTCCCGATGACCGCATTCTTCCTGCTCTGGTACGCCCTGTACGTCCTGCTCGGCGCCTTCGCCCACGACTTCATGGCCACCCCGGTGTTCGGCAACGTCAACGTCGGCCTGCTCATCGGCCTCGGCCAGTTCCTGTCCACCTTCGTCATCACCGGCCTGTACGTGCGGTTCGCCAACCGGGAACTCGACCCGCGCGCCGCGGCCATCCGTGAGCAACTGGAAGGCCGCGCACTGTGACCGTCACGTTCCACGCCGCCGAGACCGTCGGCAATCCGATCGCCAATATCGGCATCTTCAGCCTGTTCGTCGTCGTCACCATGATCGTGGTGATCCGGGCCAGCAAGAAAAACGCCACCGCCGCCGAGTTCTTCACCGGCGGGCGCGGGTTCTCCGGCCCGCAGAACGGCATCGCGATCTCCGGCGACTACCTGTCGGCGGCCAGCTTCCTCGGCATCGCCGGGGCCATCGCGGTGTACGGCTACGACGGCTTCCTCTACTCGATCGGCTTCCTGGTGGCCTGGCTGGTGGCCCTGCTGCTGGTGGCCGAGTTGCTGCGCAACACCGGCAAATTCACCATGGCCGACGTGCTGAGCTTCCGGCTCAAGCAGCGCCCGGTGCGGTTGGCCGCCGCCATCTCGACGCTCACGGTGTCGCTGTTCTACCTGCTGGCCCAGATGGCCGGGGCCGGTGGCCTGGTCGCGCTGCTGCTCGACGTCAACAGCCACGCCGGACAGTCGATCGTGATCGCCGTCGTCGGCATCCTGATGATCGTCTACGTCCTGGTCGGCGGCATGAAGGGCACCACATGGGTGCAGATCATCAAGGCCGTGCTGCTGATCACCGGCGCCGCCCTGATGACGGTGATGGTGCTGGCCAAGTTCGGCCTGAACTTCTCCGACATCCTCGGCTCGGCGCAGTCGGCGATCTCGGAAGCCACCACCAAGGGTGTGGCGACCCGCGATGTGCTGGCCCCGGGCGCCCAGTACGGCGGTTCACTGACCTCCCAGATCAACTTCATCTCGCTGGCCCTCGCCCTGGTGCTGGGCACCGCGGGGCTGCCGCACGTGCTGATGCGGTTCTACACCGTGCCCACCGCCAAAGAGGCGCGGCGGTCCGTCGTCTGGGCGATCGCGCTGATCGGTGCCTTCTACCTGTTCACCCTGGTGCTGGGTTACGGCGCGGCCGCGCTGGTGGGACCCGACCGCATCCTGGGCGCCGCGGGTGGGGTGAACTCCGCGGCTCCGCTACTGGCGTTCGAACTCGGTGGTGTGATCCTGCTCGGCGTCATCTCCGCGGTGGCCTTCGCGACCATCCTCGCGGTCGTGGCCGGCCTGACCATCACGGCGTCGGCCTCGTTCGCGCACGACATCTACGCGTCGGTCCTCAAGTCACACAAGGTGACCGAGGCCGAGCAGGTGCGGGTCTCCCGGATCACCGCGGTCGTGCTCGGCGTCTTCGCGATCGGCCTGGGAATTCTGGCCAACGGCCAGAACGTCGCCTTCCTGGTCGCCCTGGCGTTCGCGGTGGCCGCCGCGGCGAACCTGCCGACCATCGTCTACTCGCTGTACTGGAAGCGGTTCAACACCAGGGGCGCACTGTGGAGCATGTACGGCGGCCTGATCTCGACCATCGTGCTGATCGTGTTCTCGCCCGCGGTGTCGGGTTCGGCGACGGCGATGATCCCCGGTGCCGACTTCGCCTTCTTCCCGCTCGCCAACCCCGGCATCGTGTCCATTCCGCTGGCCTTCGTGCTCGGCATCATCGGCACGCTGAGCTCCCCGGACCAGGGCGAGCCGGAACTCGACGCCGAGATGGAGGTGCGGTCGTTGACCGGCGTCGGCGCCGAAAAGGCGATCGCCCACTAGACGCGAGCGGGCGCCCCGCTACACCGCATCCGCGATCAATGTTCGCGCGCACGGTCTTTCGCCTGGATCGGCAGAGATGATCGTGCGGGCCAGGTCGAGGTCGGCGGGGCGCCCGCTGGTGAGGGCTCCGACCAGGCGGTCGTCGCGGAGGTACCACACCGTGAACACCCCGCTCTCAACGGAACCGGTGACGATCTCGGTGTTCCAGTACCGGGCCGCACCCACGTACTCCAGCCGGGCCCAGTCGGCGATATCGGTCCAGAAGTACGGCACCTCACGGTGGTCGGCCCGGGCGCCGAGCATATTGCGTGCGGCGGTGATTCCCTGGGCCGCAGCGTGGCGCTCGTGCTCGACGCGCAGCTGGCGGCCGTGCAGCACGCTGTGGTATTCGCAGACGTCGCCCGCGGCGTAGACGTCGGGATGCGATGTGCGCAGCTGACTGTCGCAGCGCACGCCGCCGCTCTCACCGATCCGCAACCCGGATTTGGCGGCCAGTTTCGCGTCGGGGACCGCCCCGACGCCGACCACGGCCAGGTCGCAGGCGATCTCGACGTCGTCGGTGGTCCGCACACCGGCCAACGAGTCGGTGCCGGTGAACGCGGCGACGTCGGTCCCGCCGAGGATCTCGACGCCGTGGCGGCGCAGCAGTCCGTCGACGAACATCCCCACGGTGCGGCCGAAGGTCCGTTCCAGGCACAGGGTCTCCTGCATCACCAGGGTGCACCGGTGGCCCTGCGCGGACATCGCCGCGGCGACTTCGACCGCGATGAACGAGCCGCCGACCAGGACGATGCGTTCGGCCGCAGCCGCGTCCTGCCGTAGTTTGTGCGCGTTGGCCGGCGTGCGCAGGTAGTGGATGCCGGGCAGCGCCGCGCCGTCGACGGTCAGGCGGCGCACCATCGCCCCGGTGGCAATCAGGGCCCTGTCGTAGTCGAGTGTCCGCTTGTTGGCCAGTGTTACCCGATGTCCGCTGAGATCCAGTGCGGCAACGGCACTGCGGGTGAGCAGCTCGATATCGTTGTCCGACCACCAGTTCGGGTCGGCGATCGCGATGGCATGGTCGGGATCCGACAGCAGTGCCTTGGTGATCGGCGGGCGGTGATACGGGGCGTCGAGTTCTCGGCTCAACAGGGTGATGGCGCCGGCGTAGTTCTGGCGGCGAAGTTCCTCGGCGGCGCCTGCGGCGGCGACGCCTCCGCCGATCAACACGATGCGACTGATGTCGGTCAAGGTCCTAATCCTCGTCGTCGTAGGGCTCGAATTCGGCCTTGCGGGCACCGCACACCGGGCAGACCCAGCCGTCGGGGATGTCCTCGAACGCCGTGCCCGGCGCGATACCGCCCTCGGGGTCACCCTCCATCGGGTCGTAGATGTCGCCGCACGCGATGCAGATCCACTTCTGGGTGAGCGAAGCCGTTACGGACATGGTCGTTGCGCCTTTCTGAATGGGAAATGGTGGGGGTGGGCTCACCGTCGGGCACCCAGCGGGTCTGGCTCGGGTCGAGCAGCGGCGCCAGGTCCTCGTGGCGGGCCCAGGCCAGCGATTCCAGCTCGATGGCGTCCAGCTCGATGGTCCGGCCGGTGCGCAGGTCCTCGATGACAAGCCGCGGGCGGCCGCCCGGATCGCGCAATCGCACTTGTACGTAGGCGAACTCGTTGCGGATCACGATCCCCTCGGAATCCGCCCGCGCCGACGACGTGGTTCCCGACTGCAGGGTCTTGCCGGCGGCCGCGTCGTTCACAGTGGCATGCTCAGGTTGCCGAGATAGCCGTCGTTGTCGATCAGCGTGACCTTCTTGAGCCGGATCCGCAGGCCCGCCGCGGTGGCGACGAGGTGATAGCCGACCCGGCCGGCGTGCAGGAATCGGGTGTGGCGGCGGTATTCGGCGACGACGAACTTGGCTTCCACCCGCGCGGTGGCGGCACCGTTGTCGGTGCCGACCTCCAGCACCCGCACGTTGCCGATGACGTGGGCCGTGCGCGACGCCGGGATCTGGGCGTAGGCCAGGGTTCCGGTGAGCCGCTTGGTACGTTCGCTCAGCAGTTGGTGGTCGTCGTAGACGATCGACACGCTGCGACCGGTGTCGAGATCGTCGAAGCCGGCCGGGATCCAGTAGTGCGCGTCCTCGGTGAACAGGGCCAGCCAATCGGTGAACCGGTGCTGATCGAGCAGGTCGACCTCGTGGTAGATGAAGCTCTCCGCCGCGTCCTTGTTGATCCCCGACCCGGTGGCGGGCGCCGCGGCAGTCGGTTCAGTTGTTGTCATCACGATCCTCAATCAGTTGAAGCCAGCGCCGCAGATATGCCCGCTGCGGCACCTCGTCGGTCGAACGGCCTACTCGGATACCGGTTTCGGGGTCGATCTGCTCACGTTCGAGTCCCCTGGCCATCAGGGTCCAGTCGGCCGGGCTGGCCGTGGCCTGCAGACCGGCGGTGACCCGGTCGAAGCCGACCTCGATATCGTCGGCGGAGCCGTGTCCGGCGGGCCCGTAGAAGCTTTCGTGGTCGCGCAGGATCCGGATGCGAGTCTGCTCGTCGGCGCCGCGCGGGAAGATCGGGTACAGGTACACCCAGGTCTCGTCGACGGACCTCGGCACCACCAGCCGCAGGTGCGCCCCGACGAACGCCAGGCTCGGAAACACGTTGAGGTTGAACGGGATCAGCTCACCGATCGCAATGCCGTGGGTGTCCTTCTCGGCGCTGAGTTCACCGTACTCGTGCACGGCGTGCCCACCGCCGAGGTCCAGCCCGCGCCAGCTCAGGTTGGTCTTGACGTTCTTCACCCATGGGCTGCTCTTGCCGGTGCGCTCACGCAGGATATCCAGCCAGCTCTGGTGGGTGAACGAGAAGTGATAGGGGTCGATGGTGTTCTCGATCTGCAGCTTCCAGTTCCCGCGGAACACCAGTTTGTGCACATGCGAGGACAACTCGATGCCCTCGGGCGTCAGGTCGGCGATGAAATCCAGGTACTTGCGGGCGTTGCCCAGGTAGCCGCCCAGGTCGGTGGCCGTGGGAGACAACGTCGCGAAGATGAACCCGCGGTAGGTGTCGACCTGTGCGACATGGACCAGACCCATGGCGCCCTTGTCGAATTCGGCTCCGTAGCCGTCGTCGAACGGGACACCGGTCAGCTTGCCGGCCGAGTTGTAGGTCCAGCCGTGGTAGGCGCAGCGGAAGTAGTTGGAGTTGCCGAACTCCTGCTGGCAGACGGCCGAGCCGCGATGCCTGCACCGGTTGAACATCACGTTGATGGTGTCGTCGTCGGAGCTGCGGCTGACGATCACCGGCTGCAACCCGATGTGGGCGGTCTTGTAGTCCCCGTTGGACGGGATCTCGGACTCGTGGCCGACATAGACCCAGGTGCGGGCGTAGACGGTGGCCATCTCCTTGGCGAAGATCGCCGGGTCACGGTAGATCTGGCCGCTGACCTTCCAGTCGTCGGTGATCAATGACGACGACAGCCGTTCGTGGACTTCGGTCATGACTGCGGGCGTCCTTTCGGGTTGGTTGCGCGGTGGCGGCGCGGCCGCGTCAACGGGACTGGAGCTCATCCCAGTGCCGGGATCACGCTGGAGCGGATGGCCTGGGGCACATGGCCGTTGGTGGTCAGCGCCGCCTCGGTCTGTTCGATGGTGAATTGACCGGTGCACAAAAGGTGCAGTGGATACTTGCCGGACTCGATGAGGCGGAGCGTGGGCGGCACCGCGCTGCTCGGCCTGCCCCGGACGCCGCGGATGGTGAGCACCTTGCTGTTGAGGGCGGCCAGCACGGGCTCGGCGCTGCCGCCACCGCTCTTGGGCAGGCCGACCTGCACCAGGGTGCCGCGGTCGCCGGCCACCGCGAGCGCGGTCTCCAGGGCGGCACTGGCGTCGGCGGCGTTGATCACCGTATCGGCCAGCTGGCCGTCGGTGATCTCGGCGACGGCGGCCACCACGTCCGCGGTGTGGCCGGTGACGGTGTGGGTGGCGCCCAGCTGGGTCGCCACCGACAGCCGGTGAGCATCGCTGTCCTGGCCGACGACGATGACCTTGTCGGCACCCGCCTCGCGGGCGCCGATCACGCCGGCCAACCCGTGCGGGCCGGGGCCGACGATGACGGCGGTGCCGCCGACGGGCAGCGCGCCGATCCGGCTCACCCAGTCCAGGCCGTTGGCGATCGGGATGTAGAGCTGCAGCAGGTCGGCCTCGACGCCCTCGGCGACCTTGTGCACGATCGCCTGCGGATGCAGATAGAGGTAGTCGGCGTAGCCGCCGTACAGTCCGCTGCCGGCATGGATCGACTTGCCGCCGTACCGGTACACCCGGCACATCTGATACGCCCCGGCCAGACACGACCGGCACGTCCCGCACGGCAGGTACTCCTCGACCACGATGCGGTCGCCCTGCGCCACGCCCCAACGCGCGCTGGCCTGCTCACCGATCTCGACCACCCGGCCGACCAGCTCGTGGCCCAACACGCAGGGCAGCTCGTAGTAGGGATTGACGCCGTAGTAGGCGGCCACATCGGTGCCGCACACCCCGGTCGCCTCGATCTGCAACAGACCGTCGTCGGCGCCGAGGGCGGGTAACGCGAACTCCTCGATACGCAGGTCCCCCGGGGCGTACAGCACGGCCGCTCGACTCGTCCTCGTCACAAGCTCCACCCTTCAGAAAATAGAATTCTATATTCGCTGAGTGTGCTACGGTTCACAAATCAATGTCAAGCCAGCTCCGGGACGCGCTCGGCCGACGACAAGGAGACCCGATGAGCACCACCACACCGCGTTCCTCCCGTAAGAACGGCGTCGGCGCACGCCTTCCGCGACGAGAGGACAACCGGCACCTGCACGGCCGCGGCAGCTTCATCGCCGATCTGAAGCTGCCCGGCCTGCGCGAGGTCGCATTCGTCCGCAGCCAGGCCGCACACGGCCGGATCGAGGCCGTCGAGGTGCCCCACGACGCCGATCCGGGCACCATCTGGACCGCGGAAACGCTGGCCCCACACGCCCTGCCGTGCACCGCGACATCCACCCTGCCCGGCTTCCGGGCCGCCCCGCTGCCGAATCTGGCCCAAGGCAAGGTTCGCTACGTCGGCGAGCCGGTGGCCCTGGCGATCGGCGCCACCCGCGCCGACGCCGAAGACCTGGCCGAGCGGATCCGCGTCGACGTGTCGCCGCTTCCCGCGGTGACCGACATCGATTCGGCCATGGCCGACGACGCACCCCTGGTACACGATGACTGGCCCGACAATGTGTTCGCAACCACCGCAGGAAGTTTCGGCGACGTCGAGGCCGCAGCCCGCGACGCCGCGGTCAGCGTCACCCGCGAGTACCGGATGAACCGGCAGTCGGTGGTGCCGCTGGAGACCCGCGGCGTGGTCGCCCACTATGACCGGTCCACCGAGCAGCTGGTGGTCTGGTCGTCCACCCAGACCCCGCACATGATCCGCGACATGATCGCCGAAATGCTCCGGATCGAGGGACGCCGGGTACGCGTCATCGCCCCGGACATGGGGGGCGGCTTCGGCGCCAAGTGCTCGGTGTATCCCGAGGAGATCACGCTCGCCGCGATCGCGATGTGCGTGCCCTACCCGATCCGCTGGGTCGAGGACCGCTGGGAGGCGATGGTGGCCTCGACCCAGTCCAGGGACCACGACTACCGCGTCACCGCGTGGGCCGCGGCCGACGGCACGATCCTGGGCGTCGACACCGACATCGCGGTCAACGCCGGCGCCTACTCGGTCCACCCGTGGACGGCGACCATGGACGCCTCGATGGCCTCGGCGATGATCCCCGGCCCCTACAACATCCGCAACTACCGCTTCCGCGCCCGCAGTTTCGCCAGCAACCGCACCCCCACCGGCCCGTACCGGGGCGTAGCCCGCCCCGGCGCCTGCTTCGCCATCGAACGCACCATCGACGAACTGGCTCACCAGCTGGGCATCGAGCCGTACCGGATGCGGATCAAGAACATGGTGACCCCGGCCCAGATGCCCTACACGTCGGTGGCCAACAAGGTCTACGACAGCGGCGACTACCCCGAGGCGGTGCGCCGGGCCGCCGCCCTGATCGACCACGACCGCTGGCGCCGCGTGCAGCGCGATGCCGACCCGGCCGCCCGGACCCGGATCGGCATCGGGTACGGATCGTTCACCGAGCAGACCGCACACGGCTGCATCGAATGGGCCTCCCGCGGGCTGGCCATCACGATCGGCATCGAGGGCGCGCGGCTGGTCCTGGACTCCACCGGCTCGTTCACCCTCAGCGTGGGGATCAAGAGCCACGGCCAGGGCTCGGAGACCACCCTGGCCCAGGTGGTCAGTGAGATCTTCGACGTCGACCCGCATTCGGTGACCGTCAGCCACGGCGACACCGCGTTGACCCCGCGCGGGGACGGCACCTTCGCCTCCCGTTCGATGGTGATGGCGGGCGGCGCCACCTTCGGCGCCGCAAGCCGGCTCGCCGAGAAGGTGCTCCGCATCGCCGGAGTGCTGCTCGGCGAGGATCCGGCCGGGCTGACGTTCGCCGACGGCGAGGTGCGCGGCGCGTCGCGCAGCGTCACCCTGGCGGAGCTGTCCCGGGAGTTCCTGTTCACCCCCGACCATGTGCCCGGTGTCGAACCCGGCCTTGAGGCCACCTACTACTACAGTCCCGACGTCCAGACCGGCGCCTTCACCTACGCGACCCAGGTGGCCGTCGTCGAGGTCGACCTCGACACCGGCGAGATCCGGCTGCTGGACTACGGCGTCGTCGAGGACTGCGGCACGATCGTCAACCCGCTCATCGTCGACGGCCAGATCATCGGCGGGGTCGCCCAGGGCATCGGCACGGCGCTGCTCGAGGAACTGGTGTACGACGCCGACGGCCAGCCCAAGTCCACGTCGTTCCTGGACTACCTGCTGCCCGGGGCCGCCGAGATCCCCGAGATCAAACTCGAACACATCGAAACCCCTTCTCCGTTCACGGTATTCGGCATGAAGGGGGCCGGAGAGGGTGGGGCGATCGCCCCGCCTGCGGCGATCGCCAACGCGGTCACCGACGCCCTGCGGGAGTGCGGCGCGGAGGCCAACGAGACGCCCATGACCCCGGCACGCGTCTGGGCCGCGATCCAACGGGCCGGCGCGCCCGCCGATGAACTGGTGGTGGCCGGGTGAAGGCCGCCGAACTCACCCTGCACCGGCCGCGCACCGTCGACGAGGCGGTTCGCATCCTCGCCGACCGCGGCGACGATGCCAAGGTGATCGCCGGCGGGCAGAGCCTGCTGCCGATCATGAACATGCGCTTCGCCGAGCCCAGCGATCTGATCGACATCACCGGGATCGCCGCCCTGCGCCACTGCCAGGACCGCGGCCACCACGTCGACTACGGCGCGACGGTGACCCACATGATGCTCGAGCACCAACTGGTCCCCGACGCCGCCGGTGGACTGCTCAGCCACGCCGCCGCGGGCATCGGTTACCGGGCCATCCGTAACCGCGGCACCCTCGGCGGCAGCCTCGCCCACTGCGACTCCTCCGCGGAGTGGCCGACCGTCATGGTCGCCCTCGACGCAGGTGTCACCGCGACCTCGGTGCGCGGATCCCGCACGATCGCGGTATCCGACCTCCTGCTCGGCTTTTTCACGACCAGCCTGGACAGCGACGAGATCATCACCGAGGTGCGGGTGCCCCGCGTCCCCGGCGGCCGGATGTGGGCCCTGCACAAGACCAATCGGAAGGTCGGCGAGTTCGCCGAGTCACTGGCCGTTGGCACCTTCGCGGTCGGCGATGACGCCACGATCGTCGACCCCCGGCTGTGGCTGGGGGCCGCCCGCGACGTGCCGGTCCGGTTGTCGGCCACCGAGGACGCCGTCACCGGCCGGCCCGTCGGCGCACTGTCCCCCGGCGACCTGATCGGCCCCGTCGCCGCCGATATCGCAGCCTCCCCCGACACCTCCGACCTCGCCGAACGCCACCGGCTCCAACTACACGCGGTCACCGTTCACCGTGCGCTGCGCGGCGCCCGAAAGGCCGACTCCGATGACTGAGCTCACCGTCACCCTCAAGATCAACGGCGAGCGCCGCGAGGTCCGCACCAGGGGCCGCACCAGCCTCGCCGATCTGCTGCGCGACCAATTGGACCTGACCGGAACGCATCTGGGCTGCGAGCAGGGGGTGTGCGGGGCCTGCACGGTCCTCGTCGACGGGCTGCCGATCCGGGCGTGCCTGACGCTGGCCGGTTCCTGCGACGGTGCCGAGGTGACCACCGTCGAAGGCCTCGACGACGAGGACGCGGCGCGGCTGCGCGCCGAATTCTCCCGCCAGGGCGGCCTGCAGTGCGGGTTCTGCACCCCCGGCATGCTGATCGCCGGGTGGGATGTGATCCGCCGCCGCCAGGAGGACCTGTCACGCGAGAGCGTGTGTGAGGCCATATCGGGCAACATCTGCCGCTGCACCGGCTACAACGGCATCGTCCGGGCCGTTCTCAACGCCAACGAATCCGGCATCGTCGCCGAGCAGCACTGAGCCCCCGGGCATCCAACCGTCAGGAGAGAGATGGAATTCGTCAACCAGTTCGTCGTCCCGGAACCGATCGCCGACGCCTGGAAGCTGCTGTGCGATGTACCGACCATCGCGCCGTGCCTGCCCGGCGCCCAGGTGCGTCCCCTCGACGACGGAACCTACGAGGGCACCGTGTCGGTCAAGGTCGGCCCCGTCAAGGTCGGCTATCAGGGCATCGCCTCGTTCGCCGAGATCGACGAGGAGCGGCGCGCCCTGGTCCTCGACGCGCGGGGTTCGGAGACCAGTGGCAAGGGATCGGCGGCGGCGGTGGTGCGGGTCCGGCTCTCGGAGAAGGGGGCCGACGCCACGCTGGTCGACGTGGTCACCGAGCTACAGGTGACCGGGCGCATCGCCCAGTTCGGCCGTTCGGTCATGGCCGATGTCGGCGCCCGCCTCATCGGCCAATTCGCCTCCAACATCGAGCAATTGGTCGCCAAGACCGACACCGTGGACGCCGTCGAAGGCACCCAGGCCCGTGCCACCACCAACGAGCTCGACCTGGTCAGCCTCGGACTCCCGGTGCTCAAGAAGGCCGCCCCCACCCTGATCGGCCTGGCCGTCGGCCTGATCGTCGGTCGTCTGCTGCCCCGTCGCCGGCCCGCCCAGCAGATTCCCGACTTCGCCGCGATGTACCCCTTCGCCAGGCAATACCGGCGAGAGTTCTTCGGACCCGAGGACGCGCGCTGATGAAGACGAGCGAACAGATCGTCCAGGATCTGCCGTGGAAGTGGTCGGTGCAGGGCAAGGTCACCATCATCGGCGGCCTCGGCTACATGTTCGACGCCTGGGACGTCGCACTCAACGGCTACCTGACCCCGCTGGTGGCCACCGAATTCGACCTGTCGGCGGGCGATCGGAGCCTGGTCGCCGGCGCCAACCTGATCGGCATGGCCATCGGGGCGGGGATGTGGGGAACCATCGCCGACCGGCTGGGCCGCAAAAAGGCCTTCAGCCTGACCATCCTGACGTTCAGCCTGTTCTCGGTGCTGGCGGCGCTCTCGCCCGGTTACGAGGTCTTCCTGTTGTTGCGCTTCCTGGCCGGAGTGGGCCTGGGTGGATGCGTGCCGGTCGACTTCGCCATGGTCAGCGAGTTCGCCCCACGCAGGCAGCGTGGTCGCGCGGTCACCTCGATCGGGCTGTGGTGGCCGATCGGCGCCACGCTGGCCGGGGCGACCTCGATCGTGCTGTTATCGCTCGAGCAGAACTGGCGGTGGATGCTGGCCACCATGGTGCTGCCCGCACTGCTGCTGGTCTGGATCCGGCGCGACATCCCCGAGTCCCCGCTGTACCTGGCCCGCCGTGGCCGCGAGGACGAAGCCCGAAGGGTGATCGACGAACTCGTGCGCCGCACCGGCGCGACCGCCGAGGCCTATATCGTGCCGCCCTGCCCGACCACGCCCGGGCGCCCCGCCCGATCCAAACCAGCCGTCGCGTTGCAGCAGCTCAAACGGGTCTGGACGGTCAACCCCCGGGTGACCTCGGTGGCGTGGTTGTTGTCGATCAGCATCCTGGTCGTGTACTACGCGGCACTGAGTTGGATGCCGACCGTACTGCGGGCGCAGGGCTACGACCCCCAGACCGCGTTCGCCAGCACCACCATGATGACCGCGGTCGGCATCGTCGCCGTCGTCTTGTCGATCGCTCTGGTCGACGTCGTGGGGCGCCGCTGGCTGATCGCCTGTTCCGCACCGGCGGCCGCGGTGGCGCTGATCGCCTTCGCCATCGCTCTCGACCTACACGCCCATGCGGTCGTGTGGCTGGTGCTGTTCGGCCTGCTGATCCAACTCACCATGCCGGTGCTCTACACCTACACCTCCGAACTGTTCCCCACCGAACTGCGGGCCAGCGGCTTCGGCTGGACGTCGACGGTGAGCCGGATCGCGACCGGACTCAGCCCCATCCTGTTCGGCGCCGTGCTGTGGCCGCACCTGGGTTTGCCGGGAACCTTTGTGGCGCTGGCCGTCGCCGTGACCGCCGCGGTGGGGTGGATGCTCGTCGCCGGCCCCGAGACCCGCGGTCGCGAACTCGACCACATCACCGAAGCCGATCCCGAGCCGGTGCGCGCCGACCCCGCCTCACCTTCGCCGACCGCTCCGGGCCAGCCGATCGACGCGGCGTCCGGTCCGACCGGCACGACCGGGCCGGGACCACAAACCCCCCGAATTGACAACTGAATACGGTATGCTGTTTTGATGCGCGCGCAGCGGAGCGACGGACGATGACGACGCCATCTTCATTTGCTGCACCGGGCGGCAAGGCCGCCGGGGCCTCGCCGCCGGAAACCGTCACCGAGTTCGTCGTCGAACAGCTTCGCGACCGGATCGTGCTCGGCCGGATTCAGCCCGGGCAGAAGTTGTCGGTGTATTCGCTGGCCGAGGAGTTCGGGGTGAGCCGGGTGCCGCTGCGCGAGGCGGTACGTCAGCTGGAGGCCGAATGCTTGGTCGACAACCTTCCGCGGCGCGGCACCGTGGTCCGGCCGCTGAACATGGCCGACATCACCGACGCCTATCAGATCTTCGAACGCATCGAGGTCATCGCCGCTCAGCGGGCCGCCACCGGCGACGACGCCACCATCGGCAAGGAGATGCGGTACTGGCTGGACACCATGGCCACGCTGACGGAGCAGGGTGCGCCCGGTGCGGGCGAGCAGATGCTGCACGCCCACAGGGCTTTTCATTTCGCGATGTTCCGCGGTGCCGGCGAGGGGGTGCTGCAGCGGCACCTGAGGATGCTGTGGAACACCTGCGAGCGGTACGTGATCAAGAGCCGCACCCCCGAGCGGCAGCTGGCCGCGGCCCGCGAGCACGACGAAATCGCCCGCCAGATCGAGGCCCGCGACCCCGATGCGGTCGCCGCCGCGCTCGCGGTACACCTGCACGCATCGATGGCAGGCACGATGGAGACATTGCGCACGATGGGGATCGCCGAGTCCGCCAACCCGGGCTGACGAGTTCCGCGGCGCCGGGTCAGGATTCGTAGGCGTGCAGCAACTTTCGCAGCACCGCGCGCAGGTTGGCGTTCTCGGCGCTGGTCAGGGGTGCGAGCATGCGACGCTCATTGGCCACATGCACCGGGATCATCCGGTCCACCAGGTCGAGCCCGGCCGCGGTCAACGAGATCTGCTTGATCCGGCGGTTGTCGACGTTGGGTTCCCGGGTGACCAGCCCGCGTTCGACGAGCCGGTCGACCCGGTTGGTGATGGCCCCCGAGGTCACCATCGCCGATTCCATCAGCTGTCCGGCCGTCAGCGAATACGGCGGCCCACTGCGCCGCAGCGTCGCCAGGACGTCGAAATCGGCCAGTGAGCAATCGAATTGGGCCAGCGCGGTCTGCACCTGCTGTTCGAGGTGGCGCGACAACCGCCAGACCCGCCCGACGATGCCCATCGGCGAGGCATCCAGTTGCGGGTACTCGTGTGCCCATTGGTCGAGAATGCCGTCTACTTGGTCACTCATCGTCGCCTCCCCGGGAACCCGTCACCGGGTCACGGTAGCCGGTGCGGGGCGACACCGGAAACACCCCCGACTCCGACGTCGGGGGTGTTCGGTCTGACCACAATCAATCTCGGGCGGCAGACGCGCCGGCGAAGGCTGTTGCGCTGCTGTGCACGTCGTCGCCCACCGGGATCCGGCGGTCATTGAGCGCGGGAAACTCGCGGCGAAACGCCGCAGCCACGCCGAGATCGATCTCGGCCGTGATGACCTGTTCACCGTCTCCGCCAGCGGCGATCACCCGGCCGTAGGGGTCCACGATGCGGCTGGCGCCGCCCATGGCCAGCCCACCCTGCTCACCCACGGTGTTGCATTGCACGACGAAGGCCTGGTTCTCCAAGGCTCGGGCCCGGCCCAGCAGCTCCCAGTCGGTGCGCCGGGCCGCGGGCCATGCGGCGGGCACCACGAACAGCTCGGCGCCCTGTGTGAGCAAGGCGCGGAACAGTTCCGGGAACCTCAGGTCGTAGCAGATGGCCAGCCCGGCCGTCGCCGGCCCCAGCCGAACGGTGGTCACCGTCCGGCCGGCCTCCAGCATCAGCGGCTCCCCCTCACCGAAACCGAACCGGTGAATCTTACGGTAGCAGGCCAGCATTCGACCGTCCGGGCCGAACACCACCGAGGTGTTCCACAGCCCACGGCCCTGTTCGCCACGATCGGCCCGGGGCGTGGCCGCCTCGATGATGCTGCCCCGTGCAGGTACACACCGGCCCGCCGGGCCGCGGAGCTCAGCCGTCGCACCAGCTCGCCGTCGAGAGGCTCGGCGCGTTCCGCCCACAGCCGCGGGGTGAACGCGCCGTGAGCCCACAGCTCAGGCAACACGACCAGGTCGACGCCGCGCTGCGCGGTGACCATGTCGGCGACCCGTGCCACCCGTGCCGCCGGGCCCTCGGCCTCGTCGAAGGCGATCTGCAGCAGCGCGATCCGCAGCACCCGGCCTTGGCCCCGGTCCATCGGCACACTCATTGACGCAGCGGGATGGCCAAGGGCCGCAACGGCGCCCCGGAGGCACCGCGCAACCGGATCGGGGCGGCCACCACACAGAACTCGTGCACCTCGTCGCGGGCCAGCTCCTCCAGGTTGACCAGCTCGATCATCGGCACGCCCGCCTCGGCCAGGAAGTGGCAATGCCCCGGCAGCCAGTTGTCCTCGTGCTCGGACGGGCCCACCTCGACACACTCCTGATCGGAGGCGATCGCGGTGATGCTCTGCGCGGTGATCCAGCGGGCGGCCTCCAAGCCCAACCCGGGCGGATCCCCCAACACCTTCGCGCCTTCGGGCCAGTACCGCATCCGCCCGGTCCGCACGAATGCGATGTCACCCTCCTGCAGCGACAATCCGTTCCGCGACAACGCGTCTTGCAGGTCCTCGACGGTGATGGCATACGAATCGGGCAGGCAGTCGACGTTCTTGAGCCCGGCGACGTCGATGAGCACACCCCGAGTGATGATCGGCGGGATCATCTCCGCACCGCCGCGCATCCAATGCCGGCTGCCGAGGTGCTCCTCGGCGGAGAATCCGTTGTAGATCTTGCCGTCCACGCCGAAGTGGTTGAGCGCGTCGATGTGGGTGCCGGTGTGGGTGTACATGAAGATCACATCACCGGAGTAGCAGACGTGCCGGTTGACCTGCGCGCCTTGACCGTTGAGGTTGTCCACGGCGGTGCCGTTCGGGGTGTGGCTCATGTAGATCTGATACGACGGGTCGCCGGCCGCCTGGAAGCTGGGCATCCCGACGAAGTAGTCGATGCTCAGGTCGTAGACGGTGCTCGCGTCGGCACGCGCCAGGATCGCCGCCGCGCGCTGCGGGGTCAACAGGTTGAGCGCACCGCGCTCGTCGTCGGGCCCGTGAGGGCTCTGCCCCACCCGGATGTTGGCGCGCTTGCCAAGGGTTTCGGCGGTCATGACCGGGCCACTCCTTCCTGGCGCACGAAGTCGATCACGGCGCGTTCCTTGACCATCGGCAGCAACACCTCGACGAGTTTGACGTGGTCGGGGTGATCCGAGTAGACCCGCAGGCCCTCCCAGTCGTCGAAATCGGTGATCAGCACCCCGTCCCAGGGGTCGCCGTTGTCGCCGGGATCACCGGTGTGGCCACCGATCTCGAAGTGGCGCACCACTTCCTGCGACTTCGAGTATTCGGCGAGCAGGTCGATCACCGAATCGGCGTTCTGCGGGTCGACGACCTTCCAGGCGAAGACATGTCGAATCACGAGTCATCCTCTCGATAGTATTTAGAATGCTATTTTCTATTATCTCTTGCAGGTTAGGTCATCGAGGGGCGGTTGTCGAGCGACCGCCGGCTCCCCAACCCCCTTGACAGCCTTGGTTATTGAGCAGGCTGGGGCGAGCGCGCGGCGACGTCGTGCCCAACGGCGAGGGTGGGCATCAGCCTGGTGGCGAAGAACGATGCCGCCGCCAGCAGGCTCAGGAAGGCCGCCACCGCGGGCCAGTTGTTGTCGGTACCCAGCAGGGCGGTGGCGATCAGCGGTGAGAGGCCCGCGCCCAACACGGTGCCGATGCCGTACCCGATCGACATCCCGCTGTAGCGGATGTGCACCGGGAACACCTGCGCGTAGTAGGCCGGCATCGCGCCGTAGGACAGGCAGAACGGCGCGAACAGCACGAGGTACGCGGCGAACATCACCCAGAGGTTGGCCGTGCCCATCATCAGGAACCAGATCCAGGGCACCGCCACCATTCCCAGTGCGCCGAGCATGAATACGCGCTGGCGGCCCATCCGATCCGACAGGGCTCCGCCGTAGATGATGCCGGCGATACCGATGATGTTGGTCCCGCACACCAGTCCGAGCATCACCGATCGCGAGAAGCCCAGGGTCTCGGTGCCGTAGCTCAGCGAGAACACCGCCGACAGGTAGAACACCGCCCCGGTGGGCAGGTAGGAGACCGCCATCAGCAGAACCAGGCGACCGTGTTCGGAGACGACCGTCAACAGCGGCAGCTTCTGCACCTTGCCGCGCTTCTTGGCCTGCTCGAACTCCGGGCTCTCGGCGATCTTGAGCCGGATGACCAGGCCGAGCACCAGCAGCACCGCGCTGAGCAGGAACGGGACCCGCCACCCCCAGGCCATGAACGCCGCATCGGGCAGGTAGGACAAGACGAAGAACACCGCGGTGGCCAGGATGAGCCCGCAACTGGCACCGGTATTGATGATTCCGCCGAACAGCCCCCGCCGCTTGGGCTCGGCATGCTCGACGCTCATCAGCACCGCGCCGCCGTACTCCCCGCCCAGCGAGACGCCCTGGATCAGGCGCAGCACCACCAGCGCGATCGGTGCCGCGATGCCGATCGATGCGTAGGTGGGCAGCAACCCCATCAGGAAGGTCGCCCCGCCCATCATGCACAGCGTGACGATGAGCAGGGTCTTGCGACCGATCCGGTCACCGTAGTGGCCGACCACCGCCGCGCCGACCGGCCGCGCCACGAATGCGATCGCAAAGGTGCTCAGCGACAACAGGGTTCCCACGAATGAGTCGTAGTTGGGGAAGAACAGCTTGCTGAACACCAACGCCGACGAGGTGCCGTAGATGAAGAACTCGTACCACTCGATGACGGTGCCGGTGAGGCTGGCCGCCACGACGCGGGTGGGACGCTCGCGCGTGGCGGGCATCGCGGATTCGATCATGATCCTGCTTCCTGAGAGGGCTGGCGGGTGCCGGGTGGTGGGCGGCATGGCGCGGTCGCCGCTGCGGTTGACGACGCCCGATTCGGGAACCGGGCGGCCACAGCTAACTGGAGTCGGATGCTTGTGAACACTCCCCTCATACCGGTGGATGTGAGCTCCATAACACCAAATAGCATTCTAAATACTGAAGGCCCAGTCCTGTCAAGTCTTAACGTTAAGATTTGAAGACGGACGTGTACACCGTGTTTCGCCTAGTCACAGCCCCGCCAGCAGACGCAAACCTGCTCCGAATCCGGCGATTTGGGGCAGGTTTGTGTCTGCTCGGCCGGGGACGTTGAGTGCTATTACCTAAGGACTACCCGGCCGGCGAGCCATACGGTTCTAGCCATGACAGCACCGTTGTTCCCCAGCCCGGCCGAGGTCGAGGCCGCCACCCCGGCCGACCGCGACCGGGCCATCGACGTCATCCGCATCGGGTCGCTGGTCGGGGTGGTGATCGGGCACACCATCATGGCCACCAGCACGATCCGCGACGACGTCTTCGTGTGGAGCAACCTGCTCACCGCATCCACCGTCTTCCAGGCCCTGACCTGGGTTTTCCAAATCATGCCGCTGTTCTTCTTCGCCGGGGTGGCGGCATCCGTGCAGTCCTGGCGGCCCGGAACGGCCTGGGGCGGCTGGCTGCTGCGCCGCTGCACCCGGCTCTACCGCCCGGTGTTCTACTACCTGGCGTTCTGGACCGCGGCTCTGGCGGTGCTGCGGTTCGTCCTCCCCCGGCACGTGTACGAACCGGTCGCCGGGATATCGATCCAGCTCCTGTGGTTCCTTGGTGCCTACGTTCTGGTGCTGGCCGCGGTGCCCCTGCTGGCCCGGATCACCACCACCGAACGGTTCGCCGGCGCCGTGGCCTGCGGCTACGGGTTCGTCGCGCTGGTCGACGCGATCCGGATCCACCTCGACGGCTATGCGTCCCTCGGCTATCTCAACACCGTGGTGTGGCTGATTCCCGGCATGTTCGGCGTCGCCTACCGGCGCGGCCTGCTGACCGGCCGGGCCGCGCTCACCCTCGGGATCGGCATGCTCGGCGTGAACCTGGCCCTGCTGTACTTCGGCCCCTACGAGCTCAGCCTGGTCGGCATCGAGACCCAGCAGCTCAAGAACATGACGCCACCGTCGCTGCTGCTGGCCGGGCACGCGATCATGATGTGCGCGTTCGCGATCGCGGCGGCCCCCGCCATCGCGCGGTGGGCCCGGCGGCCCAGGGTGTGGTGGCTGGCCGCGATCGGCAACTCGGGTGCGATGACGCTGTACCTGTGGCATATGCCGCTGCTGCTGGCCACGCATCTGATGTTCGACTACCTGGGATTCGACCGCTATGACCCGTCGGCCCCCGGTTTCATCACGCTGTCGGTGCTGCAGGTGGCGGTGATGGCGGGTTTGGTGGCGGCGGCCTTCGTCGGGCTGCGCCCGCTGGAGAACTCACCGCTGGCCCTGTGGGACGGGGGCTCGGTCGGCACGGCCGGAATGCGCAGCGCCACAGTGGGTCTGCTGCTGTGTGCGGCCGGGGCGGCGACCCTGACCTCGGTGGCATGGGGCCTGAAGGATCAGGGGGTGTACTGCGTGGCGGTGATGCTGGCCGCGCTCGTCGCGGCGCGCTGGGTGGCTGCGACGGCTCATCATCAATGCCGAGGATTGCAGCCACATGGTGACTCCGATCCTCAGCGCAGTGACTACGCGGCGCGGCACGCGACGTCGTCGTAACGCATCCCTGAGGCAGTCTCGGGTCGCAGAGCTATCCGCTCTTGCGCCGGAACTCGCGGCGGTTCTCCACCGGACCGTGCGCGCGGGGCTGGTCCCGGCCACCGTCCTTGTGGTCAGCTCCCCCGGCCGATTTCGCCTGCTTGCGTTCCAGCGCCTCCCGGAACTTACGTTTGGTGTCGTCTTCCGGTGTCTCAGCCATAGCGGCAGCGTAGCGCGCGGACGGGGCCGACGTCATCGGGTTTTGACTGCCGACGGCGCGCCTACCGCAGGCCCGGCGGCATACCGTACAGATGAGTGATCGGCAGCGTCAGCAACACCCTGCGGTCGTCGACCATGGCGCGCCGGTAGTCGTCCCAGTCCGGGTGTTCACCGGCGATATTGCGGTACAACGCGATCAGCGCCTCGACCGTATCGTCGCCGGGCGCGGCGGCGGGCGGGGTGAGCACGGCGTCCCCCTCCGCGACCGCATACGCCCAGCCGTCGTCGGAACTCACGTGGAGCGAGGCCCTCGGATCGCGGCGCAGGTTGCGGGTCTTGGCCCGCGGTTCGGTGATCGACACCTCGACCGCGACCGCCCGCGGATCGAAGTGGTAGGACACATTCGACAGCTGCGGCCGCCCGTCCTGTTTGATCGTCGCGAGCACCCCCATCGAGTTGCCGCAGATCAATGCCAACAGCTTGTCGTCGAAAACCTGACGCCCCATATGACGAGCCTACGTCTCTAGGATCGGGAAAATGACCGGTCTGTCTGGCATTCCTCAAATCGACGGCAACACCCTCGACGGTGTTTCGGCCACCACGCTGTGGACGCTGCACAATCGTGCGACCGAGGCGAAGCGGTCCGACGGGTCGATCCGGGACCCGTGGGCGGTCAGCCTGTTCGACACCATCGCCTACGACTACCGCAAGTTCGGCAAACCGAACCAGTCCCACGCGTTGCGCGCAGTGGCGTTCGACGCCGCCACCCGCGAGTACCTGTCGGTGCATCCGAAGGCCTCGGTGGTGGCCCTGGCCGAAGGTCTGCAAACCAGCTTCTGGCGGCTGGACCAGGCCGGTGTCGCCGACGAGTTGACCTGGTATTCGGTCGATTTGCCACCGGTGATGGCGCTGCGCGAACAGCTGCTGCCCGACGACGACCGCATCGTGGCGCTGGCGCAGTCGGCACTGGACCGCAGCTGGATGGACCGGGTCGACGCGTCCGACGGGGTGTTCATCACCGCCGAGGGCCTGTTGATGTACCTCGAGCCCGACGATGTGCTGAACCTGATCGAGGACTGCGCCGCACGCTTCCCCGGCGGCCGGTTCATGTTCGACTTCATCCCGCACTGGTTCAGCAGGCGCACACTGCGGAGTTTCAAGCTCTCGGACCGTTACATCGCCCCGGCGATGCCGTTCGGGCTGACCCCCGACGAGGGGCTCGCGCTGCCCGACCGCATCCCGGGTGTGCGGGCGGCACGCGACGTCAACTACTCGCCCGGCCGCGGCATCTTCAAGCTCCTGGCGTCCCCGGCACTGGACCGGGTCAGGCTGCTGCGCCACAACCGGCCCGGCATGACCCTGCTGGAGTTCGCGACGTGACGCGGTACGTGGCCTTCCTGCGTGGCGTCAACGTCGGCGGGGTCAACCTCAAGATGGCCGATGTGGCGAAAACCCTGGCGGACGCCGGGTTCACCGGTGTACGAACCATTTTGGCCAGCGGCAACGTGTTGCTGCACAGCCGCGCCGGCGCCGGCGCGGTCCGCGCGACCGTCGAGAAGGCGCTGCGCGAGGCCTTCGGCTACGAGGCCTGGGTACTGGTCTACGACGTTGATCAGGTGGCGGCGATCTCGGCGGGCTATCCGTTCGAGCGGGAGGTGCCCGACCATCATTCCTATGTCACCTTCGTCAGCGACCCGGACGTCCTCGACGAGCTCGCGGCCCTGCCCGCGGGTGCGGGCGAGAAGATCCGGCGCGGCGACGGCGTCGTCTACTGGCAGGTGGCGCGGACGGCGACACTGGACAGCACGATCGGCAGGACCATGGGCAAGAAGCGCTACAAGTCCTGCACCACCACCAGGAACCTGCGCACGCTGGAGAAGGTGTTGGGTTGAGACCGCTTCGGTAGATTCGGCCGGGTGACATTGAACCCGCCCCGCACCAAGGTGTCGCTGACCGGAGTTTCGGAGACCGCCCTGCTCACGCTGCAGGTGCGGGCCCAGGAGGCGCGCCGATCCGACCGGATCCTCGACGACCCGATGGCGGTGCGGTTGGTCGACACGATCGATTTCGACTTCGCCAAGTTCGGCTACAGCCGCCGCCAGGACATGGCGTTGCGGGCACTGACCTTCGACGGGGCCACCCGCGATTATCTGCGCGACCATCCCAAGGCCACCGTTGTAGCCCTGGCCGAGGGCTTGCAGACCAGCTTCTACCGGCTCGGCGCGGCCGGCTTGGGCGACCAGTTCCGTTGGCTCACCGTCGATCTCCCGCCCATGGTGGAGCTGCGCGATAAGTTGCTGGAGCCCTCGGACCGGGTCACCTCGTGCGCCCAGTCGGCGCTGGACTTCAGCTGGATGGACCGCGTCGACCCGGCCGACGGGGTGTTCATCACGGCCGAGGGTCTGCTGATGTATCTGCAGCCCGATGAGGCGATGGGGCTGATCGGTGAGTGCGCCCGCCGGTTCCCCGGCGGGCAGATGGCCTTCGATCTGCCGCCGGCCTGGTTCGCCGCATGGGCCCGCCGCGGTATGCGCACGTCCAGGCGCTACCGGGTGCCGCCGATGCCCTTCAGCCTGACCCCGGCGCAGGCCGCCGACCTGGTGAACACCATCCCCGGGGTGCGGAGCGTGCGGGAGATGCCGCTGCCCGCGGCCAGGGGCAGGGTCTACAACGCCCTGGTGTGGGCGGTCCAGCGGCTGCCGCTGCTCGATCCGGTCCGGCCGGTGCTGACCCTGCTCGAGTTCGGCTGAGCGGGCACCGGCGCGGTGCCGAAATGCAACGGATGACGGATGACACCCTTCGCCGAGCGTGGGGGATATACACGCAACCGACCCGGTTTTCGTACATAAGTCCCACGCTCGGCGCGAAAATCGCAGGCGTCAGTCGAACACCGCGTCGAGGTAGCGCAACGCGTCGGATTTGCCGATGCCGAGCGCCCTGGCCGCCTCGGCGAACGAGTTCGCGGCGGCCGCCATCGCGGCGTCGGCCGGATCGGCGCGGGCGACGAAGGTGCCGTACCGGCCCCGGGTCTCCAGGACCCCTGCCGCCTCCAGCTCCCGATACGCCCGTGCCACCGTATTGACCGCAAGCCCGATCTGACCTGCGAGTTCACGCACCGTGGGCAGTCTGGTCCCCGGCGATAACCGCCCGTCCCTTATGCCCTCGATGATTTGAACCCGAAGCTGATCGAACAACGGCTTGGCGCCGTCACCGTCAACATGAACCCAATCCCCCAACTCGGCCACGTGCCCAGTATCGCCCAAAGCCGCTACGTTGGGTGGCGTGAAAGTGACTGTGCTCAGCGGGGCAGGTATCTCGGCCGAGAGCGGTGTCCCCACTTTCCGCGATGTCGAGACCGGTCTGTGGGCGAACGTCGACCCCTACGAGATCTCCAGCACGGAGGGTTGGCAGCGGCACCCGGAGAAGGTGTGGGCCTGGTACCTGTGGCGGCATTACATGATGGACGGGGTCGAACCGAACGACGGACACCGCGCCGTGGCCGCCTGGCAGGATTACGCCGACGTCGAGGTCGCCACCCAGAACGTGGACAACCTGCACGAGCGGGCGGGCAGCACGAAGGTTCACCATCTGCACGGCAGCCTGTTCGAATTTCTTTGCGACGCTTGCGGTTCACAGTTCGAGGGCGATCTGCCCGAGATGCCCGAGCCGGTCGAGGCCGTCGAACCGCCGGTGTGCGTGTGCAGTGGCCTGATCCGGCCGAACGTGGTCTGGTTCGGCGAGGCCCTGCCCGAGCGGGCCTGGCAGCGGTCGGTGCTCGCGGTCAGCAGCTCGGACCTGGTGGTGGTGGCGGGCACCAGTTCGGTGGTCTACCCGGCCGCCGGCCTGCCCGAGGCCGCGCTGGCCGCGGATATCCCGGTGATCGAGGTCAATCCGGAGCGCACCCCGCTGTCCGACAGTGCGACGGTGTCGCTGCGGGAGACCGCGGCCACCGCTCTGCCAGGGCTTTTGCAGCGGCTGCCGGCCCTATTGGACGGGTCGCAGCGCGCGGCCGATGGCGAACTCCGACACCGGTAGCGGCACCCAGGCCGGCATGGTCGACTCGCGCCTGGCGCCCTCGACCGCGAAGCCGGCAGCCGCGATGGCCCGCTCGGTGTACCGATGAGTGTGACAGTTGCCGAACAGCCGCGGCCACACCGTGGCATCGGCGAGCCGCTGCAGCCGCGCCCGGTGGCCGGTGCCGGCGACGTGCTCCAGATAGCGCAACTCACCGCCCGGACGCAACACCGAGAACAGTTGCCGCAGGACGGTATCGGGATCCCCGATCGAGCACAGCACCAGCGAGCAGACCACCGCGTCGAACGGCTGCGCACTCGCGAACCGCTCAATGGTGTCGCCGGTGACAGTGACCGGAACCGGCGCACCGGCCGCGGACCGGCGGGCGGCCTCGGCGAGTCGGCGTTCGGGCTCGATCGCCACCACCTCGGCCACCGTCGTGGGATAGAACGCGAAGTTGGTCCCCGTGCCCGCCCCGACCTCAAGCACCCGGCCGGTCAGCCCGGCCAGGTTCTCGCCCCGCAGCCTGCGCAGCGATTCCGGTTCGTGGGCCGCCAGGGTCTTCCACAGTCCGGCGAAGAACGGGTTGTCCACGGTTCCCACGTCAGCCATCGGCGAATCCCTTCATCCGTGCCACCATCTCCCCCGGCGCGAGGTCGGTCCCGATGATGCCCGAGACGATCTGTCCGGTGCAGACCGCCCGCAATACCCGGTCGGTGAAATCCTCGGTGTCACCCCACGGCAGGTACGGCTTGGCGATCAACATGGCGGCCACCCCGTGCGCGGCCGTCCACAGCTCCAGGGCCATCGCGGTGGCGTCGCCGCTCGGGTAGATCCCCTCGTCCATCAGGATCTGCACGGTGGTGCGCATGTGGACGAAGGCCGAGCTGTTCAGCGTCACGTCGACATCGCTGCCCGGCCTGCCCTCACCCATCGTGGCCAACCGGTACAGCTCGGGGGTGCGGCGGGCGAAGCTCACATAGGCCAGCCCCTGGGCGCGCAGCACCTCGATGGTGGACGGCTGATCGACCGCCACCCGCTGCATCTCCCGGTCCAGCTTCTCGAAGTACCGCGCGCACACGGCGTCGAGCAGCGCGTCCTTATCGGCGAAGTGCAGGTAGATCGACGGCGGCGTGACACCGACCCGCTGAGCCACCGCCCGGATCGAAACCGCCTTGGCGTGACCGGTTTCCAGCAACAGCTCGGTCGCGGCGTCGAGGATCTCGTCGCGCAGCATCTCCCCCGAGCCGCGCGGGGCGCGTCTGCGCCGCAGGGGTTCGTCCGCCACGTTACCGAGCCCCGGCACGATCGTGCGGTGCCGCCGGCCCCGGTGCGGCGCCTGGTGGCGGCCCGGCCGGTTCACCGGACTCGCTGATACCGATCCTGCGGTGCAGGCGGGCCAGCGGTGCCGGTGCCCACCAGTTCCACCGGCCCATCAGGTGCATGAAGGAGGGCACCAGCAGCATCCGGACCAACGTGGCGTCGACCAGGATCGCCACGGTCAGCCCGAGGCCGAACATCCGCATGAACGCCACCTGGGCGGCGATCAGCGCCGCGAACGAGATCGACATCAGCAGGGCGGCCGCGGTCACCACCCGGCCGGTGCGGGCCAGACCGAGCGCCACGCTCTCGTCGTTGCGGACGCGAGGGGCGAGCCCCGGCTGGTCCCGCTCGGAGGTCAGCCAGTACTCCCGGATCCGCGACACCAGGAACACCTCGTAGTCCATCGACAGGCCGAAGGCGATGCAGAACAGCAGCACCGGCAGGTTGGCCACCAGGGTTCCGGTCGGGGTGGTGCCGAGCGCCCCGAGATGTCCGTCCTGGAAGATCCAGACCAGGGCACCGAACGCCGCCGAAAGCGATAACACGTTGAGCACCAAGGCTTTCAGCGGAAGGATCACACTGCCGGTGAGCAGGAACAACAGAATGAAGGTGATCGCGGCGATCACCCCGAGCACCAGCGGCAACCGTGACGTGATCGCCTCCGAACTGTCCCGGTTGACCTGGGCCAGCCCGGTGAGCTGCACATCGCCGGGCGCGGCGACGGCGTGCAGGGCGTCGAGTTGGGCCTCCGAGGCATCGCTGAACAACGGTGCGTCGCTGCCGACCGTCAGATACGCACTGCCCCCGGCCAATCCGGTGGCCGCCGCGGGCGGCCCGACCCGGCGGCCGTCGACGAAGGTGCCGCCGGGTGCCGACACCGCGACCACGTCGGTGACCCGGGACAGGTCGCCGGCGTAGCGGTCGAGTTCGGCCGGCGTGACACCGGTGGCGTCGGGCAGCACGACCGTCACATCGGTCGCCGAATCGACGGCGAAATCGTTGCGCAGGGTGTCACCGATCTGGCGGGCCGACGCCGATTCCGGCAGCACCCGGTCGTCGGGGAAACCCCATTTGATGCCGAGGAACGGTGCGCCGAGCACCAGCAGCAGCACGACGATCGCGAGCCCGACCGGAACCGACCGGCGCATGACGGTTTTCGTCGACCGGTACCAGAAGGTCTGCTCGATCGGCCGGTGCACCGGTTCGGGCCGGGAGAACATCCGGCGGGCCACCCGGCGGACGTCGAACGCGTCCAGCCGGTCGCCGAGCAGCACGATCGCCGCGGGCGCCAGCACGATCGCGGCGAAGGCGGCCAGCGCGACCACCGCGATCCCGGCATAGGCGAAGGATTTCAGGAAGTACATCGGGAACAGCACCATGGCGACCATCGACAACGCCACCGTCATCGCCGAGAACAGCACCGTACGGCCCGCCGTGGCCATGGTCCGCCGCAGCGCGGCGTCCCGGTCGGCGCCCTCGGCGAGTTCGTCGCGGTACCGGCTGACGATGAGCAGCGTGTAGTCGATCGCGAGCGCCAGACCCATCGCGACGGTGAGGTTGAGCGCGAAGATCGACACGTCGGTGACCATGGTGAACAGCCGCAGCACCGCGAGCGAACCGAGGATCGCGAAACCGCCGACCGCCAGCGGCAGGGCCGCCGCCAGCAGCCCGCCGAACACCCACACCAGCACCACGAAGCTCAGCGGGATGGCGATCGACTCCATCATCAACAGGTCCTTCTCGCTCTGCCCGTTGATCTGCACGTACACCATGGCCTCGCCGCCGGCCCGCACCGTCACACCGTCCCGGTCGTGCACCAGCCGGCCGGTCAGTTCCTTGGCGTGTTTCTGCGCCCCGCTCTCACCGCCGGTGATCCCCGCGACGATCAGTCCGGTTTTGCCGTCCTCGCTGATCAGCGCCGACGCGGCGGGCCCGGCCGGCCCACCCGGCGCGGTCCAGGCCGAGCTGACCTGGGTCACATAGGGCGACTCCCGCAGTTGTGCGGCGATATCGGTGCCGGTGCGGGTGGCCGCGGCGCCGCGCACCCCGTCGGCGGCGGTCACGCTGATCACCAGTTGCATATCGCCGCGGTCGAATTTGTCCGCCAGCAGCCGGGTGGCCTGCGCCGATTCCGCGGTGGGGTCCTGGAATCCGCCGGCGGACAGGCTGTTGGCGACCGGGACGCCGAAGATCCCCGCGGCCACCATGACCAGGGCGGCGATGACGAGGACGCGGCGCGGCGCGGCGAGTGCCAGGGTGGCGATCCGGTTCAGCACGGCATGTCCTCTCGGGCCCGAACAATAGCGCCGTTAACTTAACTACGATAACTTAGGGCTGTCAATCGCTCGGTTTGCCGATAGACACGAGGCGCGGCCCCGGATTGTTCACACTGGTTGTTCACACTCCGGCTAACCGCCATACGGCGATGAGTTTCGCGACGACGAAGGGTCTGGCTGCTCATGACGAACAACACCACCGCTCTCGCCGGCTCCACCGGCACCACCGACACGATGACCGACACCGGACTGCTGATCCTGCGCATCGCCACCGGCGCCGCCATGATTCAGGCCGGCCTGATCAAGGCCTTCGACTTCGACACCACTGTCGAGTTCATGGAGTCGAGCGGCTGGCGGCTGCCGGCGTTCGGCGCCTTCATGGTGACCGCGGCCGAGACCCTCGGCGGCATCGGCCTGCTGCTCGGCCTGCTCACCCCGCTGGCCGCATGCGCGGTGATCGGCGCCATGGTCGACGCCTGGGCAGTCAACATATCGGCGGGCACCTTCTGGTCCGACCCGTTCAACGTGCCGTTCCTGATCGCCTTCGGCGCGGCCGCTCTGCTGTTCACCGGCGCCGGCGCGCTGTCGGTGGACCACCGGATATTCGGCCGGTCCCGCGCCCCGCGGGCCGTCGCGGTGGGCCTGCTGCTGATCGGCGTCGCCGTCGCGATCGTCACCTGGATCGCGCTGAACGGGACCAACCCGTTCCAGGTCACCGCACCGGCCGGCTGATCGGACGGGCTACCGGCCGGAAACCTACCCAGAAGTAGTATTGCCACCATTTTCCGAATCGTGACTCAATGAATCCTTAATGGTGACCAATACGCTCAGTGCCATGTGGATCGACGACACCAGTGCCGATGTCATCAAGGTCGACTTCGAGGCTCTCTACCACGGCGATGTCCTGGTCGAGGGTGACACCTCGGAGCAGTTCGACGACCTCCAGACGCTGCCAACCGCGGTATGAGAAAAGCGCGCGCCTCGCAGCGCGCGCTTCCCGGTGGAGTTTGCCCGGTCGGGCGGCTCCCTGACCAGGATCTTTGATCCGACAACGAGACGGTCCTCGCTATGCGAGGACCGTTTCTTTGACTGAGGCCTCGCCCTCACCCGCGCCGATCATGTTGAGCAGGCGCCCACCGATCAGCACCTCGGCCTCCGACACCATCCGCGACACCAGATCGCCGACCGCCGGAATGTCGTTGATCAGCCCCATCGACGTACCCACCGACCAGATGCCCGCGTCCAGGTCGCCGATCTCATAGACCTTGACCCCGCGCTTGCCGGCCACCAGATCCTTGACGTCTTCGAACTGACCGCCGTCCTTGAGGATCTGCACCACCTCACGCGACACCGTGTTGCTGGCCACCCTGGCGGTATTGCGCAGCGGCCGGAAGATCAGCTCGGTGTCGAGCTCGCTGCCCGCCACGATCGCCTCCTTGACGTTCTGGTGGATCGCCGATTCGGCGGTGCACATGAACCGCGAGCCCATGTTGACGCCGTCGGCGCCCAGCGCCAGCGCGGCCACCAGGCCACGGGCATCGGCGAAACCGCCCGAGGCGATGAGCGGGATGTCGATCTTGGCCGCGGCCGCCGGGATCAGCACCAGCCCCGGGATGTCGTCCTCGCCCGGATGCCCCGCGCACTCGAACCCGTCGATGCTGATGCCGTCGACGCCCAGGCTCTGGGCCTTGATCGCATGCCGCACCGAGGTGCACTTGTGCAGCACCTTGATCCCGTTGGCGTGAAACATCGGCAGGTGCGGCGCCGGATTGGAGCCGGCCGTCTCGACGATCTTGATCCCGGCGTCGACGATGACCTGGCGGTACTCGTCATAGGGCGGCGGGTTGATGGTCGGCAGGATCGTCAGGTTCACCCCGAACGGCTTGTCGGTGAGCTCACGGCACCGCTCGATCTCGCGGGCCAGGTCGGCCGGCGTCGGCTGGGTCAGCGCGGTGATGAAGCCCAAGGCGCCCGCATTGGCGACCGCCGCGACCAGTTCGGCGCGCCCCACCCACTGCATGCCACCCTGCACGATCGGGTGCTCGATCCCGAAGACCTCGGTGAACTTCGTGTTGAGAGTCATCGCGATTACCTCGGGGCCATCCGGATCGCGCCGTCGAGGCGGATCACCTCGCCGTTGAGCATCGGGTTCTCGATGATGTGCTGCGCGAGCGCGCCGTACTCGGCGGGGTCGCCGAGCCGGGCCGGGTGCGGCACCTGCTGGCCCAGCGAGCGCTGCGCCTCCTCGGGCAGCGAGCCCAGCAGCGGGGTCTTGAACAGGCCGGGGGCGATGGTGACCACCCGGATCAGCTCCCGTGACAGGTCGCGGGCGATCGGCAGGGTCATCCCGACCACCCCACCCTTGGACGCCGAATACGCGGCCTGTCCGATCTGACCGTCGAACGCCGCGACCGATGCGGTGTTGACGATGACGCCGCGCTCCTCGCCGAGCGGCTCATTCTTGGCGATCCGCTCGGCGGCCAGCCTGATCACGTTGAACGTGCCGATCAGGTTGACCTCGACGACCTTGCGGAACGCGTCGAGCGGGAATGCCCCGTTCTTGGACAGGGTCTTGACGGCATTGCCGATGCCCGCGCAGTTGACGTTGATCCGCACCGGGCCCATCGACTCGGCGACGTCGAGCGCCTTGGCCACACCGTCCTCGTCGGTGACATCGGTGGCGACGAAGCGGGCCCGATCCCCCAGGTCGGTCACCACCTCTTCGCCCTTGAGGTCGACGACCACCACCTGGGCGCCCGCGTCGAGCAGGCGTTTGGTGGTGGCCAGGCCGAGGCCGGATGCGCCTCCGGTGACGACGGCCACCGCATCTTTGATCTCCACTTACCGCATTCCTCTCCGGCCGGCCATGTGCCGACCCACTGGTTGGTTGGGGACTATACCCAGTCGCGCAGGACCGCCTCGGTGTCCGCTCCGCGCTCCCCCGGCGGCGTCGGTTCGGCCAGGGCACTGCGGGAGAACCGCGGCGCGGGCATCGGCTGCAGATTCCCGTCGTCGTCATAGAAAGTGTCGCGCTCGGCGATGTGCGGTTCGGTGAGCACCTCGGCGAACGACAGCACCGGCGTCGCACACGCGTCGGTGCCGTTGAACACCTTGGCCCAGTGGTCGCGGTCATGCTTCGCGAACGCCTCGGTGAACACCGCCCGCAGTTCGGGCCACCGGCTCACATCGTTCTGTCCGGGCAGATCGGCGGCGTCCAGACCCAACCCGGCCAGCAGCGCGGCGTAGAACTGCGGTTCGATCGCGCCGACCGCCATATAGCGTCCGTCGGCGGTCTCGTAGGTGTCGTAGTAGGGCGCGCCGGTGTCGAGCATGTTGGTGCCACGCTCGTCCGACCACATACCGGTGGCCCGAAAGCCCCACATCATCTGCATCAGCACCGACGAGCCGTCGACCATCGCGGCGTCGACCACCTGCCCCTTACCCGACGCCTGCCGTTCGAACAGCGCCGAGAGGATGCCGACGAGCAGGAACATCGACCCGCCGCCGAAATCGCCCGCCAGGTTCAGCGGCGGCACTGGCCGCTCCCCCTTGCGGCCGACGGCATGCAGCAGCCCGTTGAGCGAGATGTAGTTGATGTCGTGGCCGGCCTGCAGGGCCCGCGGACCTTCCTGACCCCACCCCGTCATCCGGGCATAGATCAACCGGCCGTTGACCTTCGCGCAGTCCTCGGGACCGAGGCCGAGCCGCTCGGTGACCCCGGGGCGGTACCCCTCGATGAGCACGTCGGCCTTGGCGATGAGCCTGAGCACCAGCTCGCGACCCTCGTCGCTCTTGAGGTCGGCGGCCACCGAACGGCGGTTGCGCAACATCGCGTCGCGCTCACCGGCGGGGACCCCGCCGCCACGGGCCGGCCGCTCGATGCGGACCACATCGGCGCCCAGGTCGCCGAGGATCATCGCCGCGTGCGGACCCGGACCGATCCCGGCCAACTCGACAACCCGCAAACCCTGTAATGGTCCCGCCATGCTCAAACCGCCCTCCGCGTGTTAGGCCTCAGTTGACCGCCGACATCGCTTACTTGTATAACCTTCTCGACTGGGACGGTCCGAACCGACCCCGACTTAAGGTGCATAGATGACTTCCGCTGAGTCCAGGACCCGCGAATATCCCGATATCGACGATGTGTCGGTGACGCTCACCGATGGTGTGCTGTCGGTGACGCTGAACCGGCCCGACAGCCTCAACTCCCTCACCCAGGACATGCTGACCGCGGTGGCCGAGGCGATCGAGCGCGCGGCGACCGATCCGGCCGTGCGGGTGGTGCGTCTCGGTGGCGCCGGTCGCGGATTCAGTTCCGGTGCCGGCCTGAGCGAGGAGGACCAGAACGCCAAGAGCCACGACGCCGCGGGCGTGCTGGACGCGGCCAACCGGGCGGTCGGATCCATCGTGGCCCTACCGAAACCCGTTGTGGCCGTGGTACAGGGACCGGCCGCGGGGGTCGGGGTGTCGCTGGCGCTCGCCTGCGACGTGGTGCTGGCCGCCGAGGAGGCGTTCTTCCTGCTGGCGTTCACCAAGATCGGCCTGATGCCCGACGGCGGTGCGTCAGCGTTGGTGGCCGCGGCCGTCGGCCGGATCCGGGCCATGCGGTTGGCGTTGCTGGCTGAGCGGCTCACCGCGGCCGACGCGTACGACTGGGGGCTGGTCAGCGGCGTACACCCGGCCGCCGAACTCGACGCCGCGGTGGACAAGGTCATCGCGAAACTGGTTTCGGGCCCGGCGGTGGCGCTGCGCAAGACCAAGGACGCCGTCAACGCGGCAACCCTCACCGAACTCGACGGTGCGTTCACCAGGGAACGCACCGGTCAGCTGGAACTGCTGGGGTCGAACGACTTCCGCGAGGGCACCCGCGCCTTCCAGCAGAGCCGGCGCCCGGAGTTCACCGACTCCTGACCCCTCCGCGAGCTCTCTCGGCGAGATCTCTCGCCGAGCAGACGCGAAAGTCCCCTGAAACCCGCTCAGACTCAATCGGT
>NZ_JBSFPX010000050.1:0-38982 GCF_053588415.1 Mycobacterium sp. NPDC003449 | reverse complement strand
CCTGGCTGAGTACTCCAACGAGCCAATCGATGTGGGACACACGATGACACTCGTGATCATCCACGACCTGATCGATGCGGTGGTCGGTTCCCTTGAGATCGGTGTCGATCTCCTCCTTGCGAACCTGCTCGCTCACCGTCTTGTTCTCGGTGACCTCCTCGGTGCCGAGCCGCACCTTCTCCACCGGGACGGTTTCCTTCTGCACCACGACACGTTCGGCATGCAGGTCGACGTCCGCGCTGGCTTCGCCGATCTTGGCGTTGCCCTGGAGCTTGGCCGCCTCGTCGGCGCCGATCGGCTCGCGCTCGACCCGCACCTCCTCGTGCGTCACCGGAACGTTGACCTGCTGGGTCTCGGTGACGACGTACTTGCGCAGCCGGGCCTTGCCGGTGGTCTCCCGCTGCGTGCCGACATTCAGCTGTTCCTCGGACCGGATGATCGTGTCGTCACCGGTGGTCGGCTTGCGGTGCTGTCCGGTCCCCCCGGAGTCGGCCACACCCGCGGTACCCGTCGCCGTACCGGTCTGTCCCGCGGCCGCGGTCGCATCGGTGCGACCCGTATCCGCGCTGCCCGTCGCCGTGCCGGTCTGTCCGGTGTCGGTCTGGCCGGTGCCGCGGCGGGTGAGGCCGTAATGCTCGATCAGCGCGCGCTCCTGATCACCCGAGATGCCGCCCTCGGCGTCCAGATGGGGGGCGTCCTTGATCTTGGCCTTGGTCGGCCGCACGTGCAGGTCGCCATCGGTGAACTGCGACCCGGCCATGGGCACGAGCGATTCGCTCATCCCGAACAGACCGGTGTTCACCGAGACCCAGGTGGGCTCGTCGGTGCTGTTGTCGATGTAGATCTGGCCGACCTTGCCGAGCTTCGTGCCTTCGGAATCGTAGGCGGTGCTGCCGGCGATCTGGTTGAGCGTCGAGGTCATGGTGTCCCTCCCTTTCGCTGGAATCCGGATCTTGCCCAAAAACGCCTACCCGCACGGTTGCCGGGGTCAAACGTGAATCGCTCGAACGAATTCGATCGCGAGCCTCAAAACCTGCTCTGGCCTGGGGGTGGATCGATCCGAAATTTCCTGGAACCGGCAGGGGGTACGACGAGTGGGACAAACTCGAGGTTGCTGCCCGTCGGCTAACCGGTGAACACGTCACGATGAGCCGCCACCCATTCGGAGAATGTGGTGGCCGGCCTGCCGAGGATCTTGTCGACCTCATGGGTGACCAGGGCGGGCCGGTGGACGGTGTCGGCCAGCAGGCCCACGTAGGCGTCGGCGAACTCGGGTGGAAAGCCGATCGCGACGAACCGCTCGCGCACCACATCTGGGGCTACCTCCCGGTAGTGCAGCGGCCGGTTCAGCACCCGCCCGATGGCGGCCACCATGTCGGTATTGGTCAGCGCCTGCGGCCCGGTCAACGGGATGCGCTGTCCGACAAGGTCGTCGGTGAGCAGCGCGACGGCGGCCACGGCGGAGATGTCGGCATCGACGATCACCGCGGTCGATGCGGTGGCGTAGGGCCCGCTGATCACGTCACCGGAGCGGATCTGGGCCGCCCACATGCCGGCGAAGTTCGAGGCGAACACCGTCGGCCGCAAGCTGATCCACTCCAGACCGGACGCCACGGCCAGTTGCTCGACCTCCCGGTTGCGATCGCCGCGCACCCTCGACGGCTGGCGGGCGTCCTCATCGTCGGCGTTGATCGCGGACAGCGTCACCAGGCGGCGCACCCCGCCGGTGCGGGCCAGTTCGACGATTGCGGCCAGGTCCGCACCCAACGCACGGGAATTGAGGAATACCGCCGACGCCCCGGCGATCCCCTCCGCCGCCGATCGCACTGCCTCGACCCCCGGCGGGAAGCCGGCGGTTTCGGGATTGCGGGTGACGGCGCGGACCCGCACACCGGCGTCGACGAGTGCGGTGACGAGCGGGCGGCCGACGTTGCCGGTGGCACCCGTGACGAGAATTGTGTTCATGCGATCCAGGACGGAGCGGCGGCGCGAAAAGTTACCGCGGAAATCCGATCCGAGATCCGGTAACTTTCCGGCCCCCGGATTCGTCGTCATGACATGAACACATCCGGCGGTCTCGAGGCGGCATGGCGCGACCACCACCCGTATCTGGTGAATCTCGCCTACCGGATGCTCGGCGACATCGGTGACGCCGAGGATGTCGCGCAGGAGGCGTTCATGCGCCTGGACCGCGCCGACCCGGCCGACCTCGACGATGTCCGGGCCTGGTTGACCGTGGTCGCCGGCCGGCTGTCTCTGGATGTGCTCCGATCGGCCAGGGCCCGGCACGAACGCCCTGACGGCTCGACGGCGCTGACCATGGCCGCGGCCGTCGGCGCCGACCCGGCGGAACGTGTCACGCTCGACGACGAGGTCGGCTCGGCGCTGCTGGCCGTGCTCACCCGGCTCAGCCCCGGTGAACGCGTCGCATTCGTCCTGCACGACATCTTCCGGACCCCGTTCGGCGATATCGCCGACACCGTCGGACGCCCCGTCGGAACGTGCCGTCAGCTGGCGCGTCGGGCCCGCGCCAAGGTGACCGGCGCCGCGCCGAAGCTGAGCGAGGTCAGCTCCGACGAGCACCGGGAGGTCACTGATGCCTTCATCGCCGCCTGCGCCAACGGTGACCTGCGCGCGTTGGCCGCCGTGCTCGACCCGAGCGTCTGGGGCGTCGGCACCGTCCTCACCGCCCCGACGCTGCGCCAGGTCAACCACGGCCGCCACGATGTCGCGACCAACCTGCTGCGCTACCTCGGTCCGGGAGCGACGGTGGTATCCGCGGCCGAGCCCGTGCTGCTGGCCTACGACCGGCGGCGGCTGTTCGCCGTCGTGGTGCTGAGCATCCGCGACGGGCGGGTGGTCAAGATCGAGGCCACCGCCGACCCGGCCGCCCGGATGCATTAGGGGAGGCCGGTCACAGCGCGGCACAATGGACTGGTGAGCGATACCCCGGCGCGGCAGCGCGTGCTGATCCTCGGAAGCACCGGATCCATCGGCACCCAGGCGCTCGACGTCATCGCGGCCAATCCGGACCGGTTCGAGGTCGTGGGGTTGGCCGCCGGTGGTGGCAACCCCGGCCTGCTCGCCGCCCAGCGCGCCACGACCGGTGTCACCAACGTCGCGGTGGCCGACCCGGCGGCCGCCGAGAAGGCCGGCGGCGTCACCTACGCCGGGCCCGACGCCGTGACCAGGCTGGTCGAGGAGACCGGGGCCGACGTCGTGCTCAACGCGCTGGTCGGGGCGCTGGGGCTGCGGCCCACCCTGGCCGCGCTGGCCACCGGTGCACGGCTGGCGCTGGCCAACAAGGAATCCCTGGTGGCCGGTGGGCCACTGGTGCTCAAGGCCGCCGCGCCGGGCCAGATCGTGCCGGTCGACTCCGAACATTCGGCCATGGCTCAGTGTCTGCGCGGCGGGTCGGCCGGCGAGGTCGCCAAGATCGTGCTGACCGCGTCCGGCGGGCCGTTCCTGGGATGGTCGCCCGTCGACCTGGAATCGGTCAGCCCCGAGCAAGCGGGCAAGCATCCGACCTGGTCGATGGGCCCGATGAACACGCTGAACTCGGCGACCCTGGTCAACAAGGGTCTGGAACTGATCGAAACGCACCTGCTGTTCGGTATCGACTACGACCGCATCGAGGTGGTAGTGCACCCACAGTCGATCGTGCATTCGATGGTCACCTTCACCGACGGCTCGACGCTGGCCCAGGCCAGCCCGCCGGATATGAAACTGCCCATCGCGCTCGCCCTCGGCTGGCCCGCCCGGGTCGCCGGCGCCGCCGCGGCCTGCGACTTCACCACCGCATCCACCTGGGAATTCCTGCCGCTGGACAGCGAGGTGTTCCCCGCCGTCGAGCTCGCGAGGCACGCGGGTACCCGCGGTGGCTGCCTGACCGCGGTCTACAACGCCGCCAACGAGGAGTCGGCCGAAGCGTTCCTTCAGGGTCGGATCCCGTTCCCGGCGATCGTGGAAACCGTCGGTGACGTGTTGCACGCTGCCGACCAGTGGGTCGCCGAACCGGCTACCGTGGACGAGGTACTCGACGCACAGCGCTGGGCCAGGGAGTATGCCCGGCGCGGCGTCGAAAAGGCCGCTGTGCGGAAAACCACGACAAAAGGGCTCGTCACCAAATGATGTTCGTAATCGGCGTCGCGCTGTTCGCGCTGGCCATCCTGGTTTCGGTGGCTCTGCACGAATGCGGGCACATGTGGGTGGCGCGCGCGACCGGGATGAAGGTCCGCCGCTACTTCGTCGGGTTCGGTCCGACGCTGTGGTCGACGCGGCGGCCCAACCACCTCGGCGACACCGAATACGGGATCAAGGCCATCCCGCTCGGCGGGTTCTGCGATATCGCAGGCATGACCTCGGTCGACGAGATCGCCCCCGAGGACCGGCCCTACGCGATGTACCGGCAGAAGGTCTGGAAGCGCGTCGCGGTGCTGTTCGCCGGCCCCGCGATGAACTTCATCATCGGCCTGGTGCTGATCTACGGCGTCGCGATCGTGTGGGGCCTGCCCAACATCAGCCAGCCCACCACCGCGATCGTCGGCGAAACCGGTTGTGTCGCACCACAGGTCAGCCTCGACGAGATGGGGGAGTGCACCGGCCCCGGGCCGGCCGCACTGGCCGGTATCCGGTCCGGGGACGAGATCGTGAAGGTGGGTGACACCACGGTCTCGGACTTCTCGCAGATGGCCGCGGCGGTCCGCAAACTCGACGGCCCAGTGCCGGTCGAACTCAAGCGCGACGGCCGGACCATCAGCACCGTCGTCGACATCACCCGGACGCAGCGGTTCACCAGCGCCGACGCCAAGGAACCGAGCGCCGTCGGGGCGATCGGGGTGAGCGCCGTACCGGTGCAGCCGCCCGCGCAGTACAACCCGATCACCGCGGTGCCCGCGACCGTGGGCTTCACCGGTGACCTCGCGGTCGAACTGGGTAAGTCGCTGGCCAAGATCCCCACCAAGATCGGCGCCCTGGTGGATGCGATCGGCGGCGGTGAGCGCGACAAGGAAACCCCGATCAGCGTGGTCGGCGCCAGCATCATCGGTGGTGAGACCGTCGAAGCGGGCCTGTGGGTGGCGTTCTGGTTCTTCCTGGCCCAACTGAACTTCGTCCTGGGCGCGGTGAACCTGCTGCCGCTGCTCCCGTTCGACGGCGGCCACATCGCGGTGGCCACCTACGAGAAGATCCGCAACATGTTCCGTGCGGCGCGCGGCAAGGTCGCCGCGGGCCCGGTCAACTACCTCAAACTCATGCCCGCCACGTATGTGGTGTTGGTGGTCGTGGTCGGCTACATGCTGCTGACCGTGACCGCCGACGTGGTCAACCCACTGAGCATCTTGCAATAGGAGAATCCCGTGACATCCGTAGGACTGGGAATGCCGGCGCCGCCCGCGCCGACGCTGTCACCCCGGCGTAAGACCCGTCAGCTCATGGTGGGCGGTGTCGGTGTGGGGAGTGAGCATCCGATCGCGGTGCAGTCGATGACGACGACCAAGACCCATGAGGTGAACGCGACGTTGCAGCAGATCGCCGAGTTGACGGCGTCGGGGTGCGACATCGTGCGGGTGGCGTGTCCGCGGCAGGAGGATGCCGACGCGCTGGCCGAGATCGCGCGGCACTCGCAGATTCCGGTGATTGCCGATATTCATTTTCAGCCGAAGTATATTTTCGCCGCGATCGATGCCGGGTGTGCGGCGGTGCGGGTCAACCCGGGCAATATCAAGGAGTTCGACGGTCGGGTCGGTGAGGTGGCCAGGGCTGCTGGTGCGGCGGGGATCCCGATCCGGATCGGGGTGAACGCCGGGTCGCTGGATCCGCGGTTGCTCAAGAAGTACGGCAAGGCCACCCCGGAGGCGTTGGTGGAGTCGGCGTTGTGGGAGGCCTCGCTGTTCGAGGAGCACGGGTTCGGCGATATCAAGATCAGCGTCAAGCACAACGATCCGGTGGTCATGGTCGCCGCCTATGAGCAGCTCGCGGCGCAGTGTGACTATCCGTTGCACCTCGGGGTGACCGAGGCCGGGCCGGCGTTTCAGGGCACGATCAAATCGGCGGTGGCGTTCGGTGCGCTGCTCTCGCGTGGGATCGGTGACACCATCCGGGTGTCGCTGTCGGCGCCGCCGGCCGAGGAGGTCAAGGTCGGCACCCAGATTCTGGAGTCGCTGAATTTACGGCCGCGGGGGTTGGAGATCGTGTCGTGTCCGTCGTGCGGGCGGGCCCAGGTTGACGTCTATACGTTGGCCAACGCGGTCACCGCCGGGCTGGACGGGCTCGATGTTCCGTTGCGGGTCGCGGTGATGGGGTGTGTGGTCAACGGTCCCGGTGAGGCCCGCGAGGCCGACCTCGGGGTGGCCTCGGGTAACGGCAAGGGACAGATCTTCGTCAAGGGCGAGGTGATCAAGACCGTCCCCGAAGCTCAGATCGTGGAAACCCTCATCGAAGAAGCCATGCGCCTCGCCGAAGAACAGGGACCCAATGATGCGAGCGGTTCGCCCATGGTCACCGTAAGCTGAACCTGACCCTGTGAGCGGGGTCACCGCACCCGCGGGTTGAGCAGAGAGAGCCTGGATGTCCGCGCCGCCACTTTTCCGCCTCGTCGATGAGCGGCGCGTATCAGTGGCGCGGGACGCCACCGCGGTACAACGGGTGCTCGACGCGGATCCGGTCGGGTCCTGCATGGTGGGCGCGCGGGTCGCCGAATACGGCCTGGAACCGGGTGCGATCGGCGGTGAGCTGTGGACGCGCCGCGGCGCCACCGAATCCCTGTGTTATGCCGGGCCGAATCTGATTCCGCTGCGTGGCGACGGCGAGGACCTCAAAGCGTTCGCCGACAAGGCCATGAGCACGGCGCGCCGGTGTTCGTCGCTGGTCGGCCACGCCGGCCTGGTCATGCCGATGTGGCAGCGCCTGGAAGCGGTGTGGGGCGAGGCCCGCGATGTCCGTGAGTGCCAGCCGCTGATGGCGCTGGGTGCGATGCCGAGGAGCCCGATCGATCCCGCGGTGCGCCGCGTCGAAATCGACGAACTGGACGCCTATCTGGTCGCGGCGGTCGATATGTTCATCGGCGAGGTCGGGGTGGATCCGCGCGTCGGCGACGGCGGACGTGGCTATCGGCGCCGGATCGCCGGACTGATCGCGTCGGGCCGGGCCTGGGCCCGGTTCGAGCGCGGCGAGGTGGTGTTCAAGGCCGAGATCGGTTCGCAGTCACCGCGAGTCGGCCAGATTCAGGGTGTGTGGGTGCGACCAGATTGGCGCGGTCACGGCCTGGGCACCGCGGGGACGGCGGCGCTGGCCGCGGCCGTGGTCGGCTCGGGCCGGATCGCCAGCCTCTACGTCAACGACTACAACTCGGTGGCCAGGGCCACCTACGACCGGATCGGGTTCGAGCAGGTCGGCACGTTCGCCACGGTCCTGTTGGACTGAGTTCGCTCGCGCGTAACCGCACGACGGTCTCGGCGCGGTCTCGATTCGGTTGCGGTGCGCCTCCGATGAATCCGGCCGTCGCGTTCCTACCATCAGTACCAATGGCAACTACAACATCATCAGTCACACGGACTTGCGGTGCCCTCACGGTCGTCGCGGTCCTGGGGACCTCCGCGCTGAGTGGTTGCACACCGAGGCCGGACGGCCCGGAGCCGGCCGCCGAAAAGTTCTTCGCCGCGCTGGCCACCGGCGATACCGCGGCCGCCGCCGATCTCTCGGACCGCCCCGAGGACGCCAAGACCGCGCTGTCAGAGGCGTGGAACGGTCTGCAGGCGACCCGGCTCGACGCCCAGATCCTGGGGTCGAAGTACTCCGAGGACACCGGCAGCGTCGCCTACCGCTACACCTGGCACCTGCCGAAGGACCGGACCTGGACCTACGACGGCCAGCTCAACATGGTCCGCGACGAGGGCGGCTGGGAAGTCCGCTGGAGTGCGACCGGGCTGCATCCGCGCCTCGGCGAGCATCAAACCTTCGCGCTGCGCGCCGACGCGCCCCCACGGGCCTCGGTCAACGAGCGCGGCGGCACCAATGTGCTGGTCCCCGGCCAGCTGTACCACTACGGACTCGATGCCAGGGCCGCGGGCAGTCGACTGATCACGACGGCGAGGGCGGTGGCCGACGCCTTACGTCCGTTCGATCGGGCGCTCGATCCGCAACGCCTGGCCGAACAGGCGAGCTCGTCCGCGCAACCGCTGAGTCTGGTGACCCTGCGGCAGTCCGACCACGACCGGGTGGCCCCGGCCATCGCCGCACTCCCGGGGGTTGTGGTCACCCCGCTGGCCGAAATGCTGCCCACCGACGATACTTTCGCGCCCGCGATCATCAACGAGGTGAAGCGGTCGGTGTCCGGCCAGCTCGACGGCAAGCCCGGCTGGCGGGTGGCCACGGTGAACCAGAACGGCGTCGACGTCGACGTCCTCAACGAGGTGCCGGGCGAGCCGGCGCCGTCGATCACCATCAGCCTGGACCGGTCGGTGCAGGACGCGGCGCAGAACGCGGTCAACATCACCGGCAAGAAGGCCATGATCGTGGCGCTCAAACCGTCGACCGGTGAGATCCTCGCCGTCGCCCAGAACGCGGCGGCCAACGCCGACGGGCCCGCCGCCACCATGGGCCAGTATCCGCCAGGATCGACGTTCAAGATCATCACCGCGGGCGCGGCCATCCAACGGGATATGGCCACCCCGAACAGCCTGCTGGGCTGCCCGGGCACCCTCGAGATCGGGCACCGGATCGTCACCAACTACGACGCGTTCGACCTCGGCACCGTGCCGATGTCGCGCGCCTTCGCCAACTCGTGCAACACCACGTTCGCCGAACTCGCGAGCCGGATGCCGCCGCGCGGCCTGACCCAGGCCGCCGCGCAGTACGGCATCGGGCCGGACTACCACATCGACGGCCTCGACACCGTCACCGGCTCGGTGCCCCCGACGGTCAACCTGGCCGAACGTACCGAGGACGGCTTCGGCCAGGGCAAGGTCCTGGTCAGCCCGTTCGGGATGGCGATGGCGGCCGCGACCGTGGCCGCGGGGAGAACACCGGTGCCGCAGCTGATCGAAGGCCGCCAGACCCTCGTCGACGGCGCGGCAGCGCCGATCACCCCGAAGATGATCGACGGTCTGCGGCCGATGATGCGGCTGGTCGTCACCAACGGCACCGCCAAGGATCTCAACGGGTCGGGCGATGTGCGGGGCAAGACCGGTGAGGCCGAGTTCGGCGGCGGTTCGCACTCGTGGTTCGCGGGCTACCGCGGTGATCTGGCCTTCGCGGCGCTGATCGTCGGCGGCGGCAGCTCCGAGTACGCGGTACGGATGTGCAAGACCATGTTCGACGGACTGCCCGCCGACTATCTGGCGTGAGCGGTGCGCTACCAGCGGTAGCGGTAACCTGGGTGCGTCATGACCGGGATCAATGAGCAATCGGTGGAACTGCGGGTATCGGATGCCGACCGCAACGGCACCCTGCGGCGCCTGCACAACGCCGTCGCACTCGGGCTGATCGACATCGCCGAGTTCGAGGAACGTTCCGCCCTGGTCTCGGCGGCCCGATTGCCCTCCGACCTCGACGTACTCGTCGGTGACCTGCCGAGGCCGGGTGCACTCGTCGCCTCCGCCGCCGACCGGGTGGAGCTGCGCGGCGTGCTCGGATCGCTCAAACGGCACGGTGAATGGACGGTGCCGACCCGGCTGTCGCTGGTCCGCCGGGCGGGCTCGGTGGAACTGGACCTGACCAGGGCCCGCTTCGCCGGACCGATGGTGATCGTGGAACTCGACCTCAAGTTCGGGTCGCTGGACATGCGGCTGCCGGACGGGGCCAGCGCCTCGATCGACGATGTCGAGGTGATTGTCGGCAGTGCCACCGACCGCAGGCGCGACGCACCCGCTGACGGCACCCCGCACGTGGTCCTGACCGGCAAGGTGGTGTGCGGCTCGGTCGACATCCGCGGTCCGCGCAAGGGCTGGTTCGGGCGGGGCGCCAGGAGTTAACGGGCGTCGAGGACGGCGAAACTCAACGTCGCCCGTGCCGCGAGCCGGTCGCGACCGGCGTCGACGACGTCGACCGAGGTGACGATCAACCGCCGGCCTGCCCTGACGATGGTGGCTACGGCCCGCGCCGGGCCTTGTACGACCGGCGCCAGATAGTGGATGTTCATATCCGCGGTCGTCACATCCTGGCCAGGGCCGACATGCCGGCCGGCCAGCCGGCCCGCCGCGATGTCGATCAGCGTCGCGATCAGCCCGCCCTGCAGCGCGCCCCGGATATTGGTCAGGTCGGGCCGATTGTCCATCTCGACGATCAGCGCCTCGTCGTTGTCCACCACGTCCCGGAATCCCATCTGCCCGAGCAGATGCCCGGGGGCGATCCGCATCGGGGTCGACTCGCTGAGCATGGCTAATAAGTTAGCACCATTCTCGCTGGGAGAGATCGTCGTTCTCCTGGCTATCCTTACTGCCATGCCTGTTCGTACCGCCCTGCGCCCCGGCGTGCTCTCACCCACCCTCCCGGTGCCCAAGTCGATTCCCCGCCCGGAATACGCATGGCAGCCGACCGTGCAGGAGGGCAGCGAACCCTGGGTGCAGAGCCCCGACGTGATCGAGAGGATGCGGGTGGCGGGCCGCATCGCGGCCGGCGCCCTGGCCGAGGCGGGCAAGGCCGTCGCCCCCGGGGTCACCACCGACGAACTCGACCGCATCGCCCACGACTACATGACCGACCACGGCGCCTATCCGTCGACGTTGGGCTACAAGGCGTTTCCCAAATCCTGCTGCACCTCGCTCAATGAGGTGATCTGCCACGGGATCCCGGACTCGACGGTGGTCGAGGACGGCGACATCGTCAACATCGACGTGACCGCCTACATCGATGGTGTGCACGGCGACACCAACGCCACCTTCCTGGCCGGCGACGTCTCCGAGGAGCACCGGCTGCTGGTCGAGCGCACCCGCGAGGCGACCATGCGGGCGATCAAGGCCGTCAAACCCGGGCGGGCACTGTCGGTGGTCGGCCGCGTCATCGAGGCCTACGCAAACCGCTTCGGCTACAACGTGGTTCGTGACTTCACCGGGCACGGTGTCGGCACCACGTTCCACAACGGACTGGTGGTGCTGCACTACGATCAGCCCGCCGTCGAGACCGTGCTGGAACCGGGGATGACGTTCACCATCGAGCCGATGATCAACCTCGGCGCCCTCGACTACGAGATCTGGGACGACGGCTGGACCGTGGTCACCAAGGATGGCAAGTGGACCGCGCAGTTCGAGCACACCCTGGTGGTCACCGATGACGGAGCCGAGATCCTGACCCTGCCCTGACAGCCCTCCCGTGAGCAGGCACAAACCTGCCTGTTTCGCGGCCGAATCGGGCAGGTTTGCGTCTGCCCGCGGGGGATATTGTGGGTAACCTGGGGCAATGACCAGCCGGAGGTGCGCGCCGGTGGCACTTGCCGCTGTCGTCGTCCTGGCCGGGCTGACCGCGTGCGGCACCGTGGTCGGGGGAACCCCGACCTGGCCGGGTGCCACCTTGAAACGGGTCGTGCTCACCTCGGCCGACTTCCCGTCCGGGGTGCAGTTCGACCGCATCGTCGACCAACCGGGAGGCTCGGACGGCGCGGCCCGGCCGCCGGCCATGATGTCCTCACCCGAAGGCTGTTCGGACGGACTCACCCGCGACATCGCCGAAACTGCCGAGCGCGGCCCCGGCAGCGCCGCCGAATTCGTCGCCGCCTACGACGGGGTACGCGCCGTGATCACGGTGCTGACCTCACCGCTCGATCTCGAACGGCTGTCGGCCACCGCCGAACGCTGCGCCCGGTTCCGGACATTCTTCGATCCGGAGGACACCGGCATCCCGATCAGCACGACGCCGTTGCCGTCCCGCGGCCCCGACAGGTTGGCCTATCAGCAGACCATGACGTTGAACGGGCAGGACCACAGCGTCTACTTCGCCTTCGGCAACATCGGCACCTGGTCGGTGTTCGGGATCGCCTTCCCCACCCAGAATCCGGCCATCCCGGTCAAAGGCGCCCTGCCCCAGACTTTCTTGGAGACCTTCGACAAGCAGGTAGAACGGGTCGCGGCGCGCTGACGGAGACGTCAGAGACGCAATAATTCCGCCCACGGAATCGAGGCGGACGGTAGGTTGTCCGAATGCAATCCACCGTGACGACGATCGACGGCCTGACCGTGCCCGTCGACGTTGCCGGGCCCGACAAGGGCTCGGTGGTGGTGCTGCTCAGCGCCGGCCATCACGGACCGGCCGCCTACGAGGCGATCTGCGAACGTCTGCACACCGCGTCGCTGCGGACAGTCATCATCGCCACCGATCCACGCCTGACCGCCAAATCGGTGATCGACATCCTGGACTCCCTCGACATCAAATGGGCCCTGCTGGTCGGTGACCGGCAGGGCGGCGAACTCGCCTGGGAGCTCGCCGCCACCCGGCTGGACCGGTTCATCGGTCTGGTCGTCGTCGACCGCGGCCACCCGAGGGTCGCCGACCTCACCGGGGTGGTCAGGTCCGACGACTGCCCGCCGGTCGAGATGAACACCACCGCACTGGTCAGCAATCCGGCGGCCCGCGCCGTCGCCAAGGCCAGCCAACGCTTCGTCTACGGCGACTTCCGGCTCGTGGAGATGCTGGGCCGGCGCAACGCCGGTGAATCGACCGCCCAGCTGGCCGCCGAGATCGTGCTGCGCACCAGCAACTGGTAGGACCTGCCTTCGCGCAAGCGCTCAGTCAGTCGCCTCGGACGGGGTCCAGGCCTGGGGCAGTCCCGGCTGCTGCGGGAACAGGAAATCGACGAACGCCGCCGCGGTGGGCTGCGGCTCGTGATTGGCCAGCCCGGGCCGTTCGTTGGCCTCGATGAACACGTACTGGCTGCCGGTGATATCGGGCACCAGCAGGTCGATGCCGGTCACCGGAATGCCGATCGCGTCGGCCGCCGCCTCGGCCACCCGGCACAGCTCGGGGTTCACCTCGGCGGTGACATCGTGGATCGTCCCGCCCTGATGCAGGTTCGCGGTGCGCCGCACTCGCAGCGGGATGCCCTCGGGCAGCACATCCTCCATCGACCAGCCCGCCTCGGCGACCGTCGCGGTGGTGATGTCGTCCATCGGGATCTTCGATTCGCCGCCGGTCGCGGCGGCCCGGCGCCGGCTCTGGGCCTCGATCAACTCGCGCACCGTGTGCTTACCGGTGCCGATGATCTCCGCGGGCCTGCGGATCGCGGCGGCCACCACCTTGCCGCCGATCACCACGAGCCGCAGATCGTCGCCGGTCGCGCGCTGCTCGATCAACACCTCGGAATGTTGTTCGCGGGCCCGGCTCAGGGCCAGGTCGAGTTCCTCGCTGCTGCCCACCCCGACCGTGATTCCCTTGCCCTGCTCACCGCGGGTCGGTTTCACCACCACATCCCCGACCTCGGACAGAAAGGCGTGATCCTCGTCGTCGAAGGTGGCGAGGCGCCCCTTCGGCACCGTGATCCCGGCGTCGGACACGATCCGCCGGGTCTGGCGCTTATCGTCGCACCGGCTCATCGCCACCGCGGAAGTGAACTCGGACAACGACTCTCGGGTGATCACCGCACGGCCGCCGTGGGACAGGCGCATCTCGCCCGCGCCGGCGTCGAGTACCTCGACCCAGATGCCGCGGCGCACGGCCTCGTCGGCGATGATGCGGGCGTAGGGGTTGAGATCGTCCACGGTCTCGGGCGGATGGGTGAACAGCGGTTCGTTGATGGCGTTCTTACGTTTGACGGCCAGCACGGGAACCCTTTGGAAACCCAGCTTTTCGTACAACCCGATGGCGGCGCTGTTGTCGTGGGCCACCGACAGATCCATATAGGCCCGGCCCCGGTCGTGGAAGATCCCCGCCAGGGTGCGCGTCAACGCGTCGCCGACCCCCGGCAGCCCGGCCGACGGGTCCACCGCGAGGCTCCACAGGCTCGACCCGTCCTCGGGATCGGAGAACAACCGCTTGTGGTCGATACCGGTGACGGTGCCGACCACACTGCCGTCGGTGTCGCGCACCGCGACCAGATACACCACCGCAGGGGTCAGGGTGTGGTTGTGCCAGATCACGTCGACTGGCGCGGGTACCATCCCGCACCGCACATAGACCCGGTTCATCGCGTCGGCGTCGTTGAGGGTCTGCAACGTCCGCACGCTGAACCCCATGGGCTGGGCCGGCTCGAACTCCTCGCCGAACCGCAGCCGGTAGGTGTGGCTCGGATCGATGAACAGCTCGGCGGGGGAGCGGGCGATCAGCACGTGCGACTCGCGGGCGTAGATGCAGATGTCGCGCCGGCCCGGCCCCTCCTGCTGCAGCACCTCGGCGAGCTTCTCGGGTTCGGCGAAGGTCTGGCCGAAGATCAGCCTGCCCCAACCCAGTTCGAGTTCGACGTCGTTGGCCATGGCATCGACGAGGTGCTGCGGCGAAGCGGCGTGCAGGCCGAGGGTGATGGCCTCGGTGTGATCCTGACCGGAGGTGGCGTCGGGATCGACGGTGGTCATGCCGCGGCCCCGGTGACGCCGTGGCGCTGCAACCAGAGTTCGAGCAGCGCGATCTGCCACAGCTCGTTTCCCCGCAGGGGAGTCAGCCTGCCGTTCGGATCGGCCAGCAGCCCGTCGACCGCGTCGGGACGAAACAGCCCGCGCTCCTTGGCTTCGGGTGCGTAGAGCGCATCGCGGACCATGTCCAGGTAGGGCCCTTCGAGGTGGGTGAGCGCGGGTACCGGAAAGTAGCCCTTGGGCCGGTCGATCACCGCCGCCGGAATCACCCGGCGCGCAGCCTGTTTGAGAACACCCTTACCGCCGTGCGCAGTCTTGAGGCCGGGCGGGCAGGTGGCGGCCAGCTCGACCAGCTCGTGGTCGAGGAACGGGACGCGGCCCTCCAGCCCCCACGCCATGGTCATATTGTCGACCCGTTTGACCGGATCGTCGACCAGCATGACCGTGGTGTCCAGGCGCAGCGCGCGGTCCACCCCGGTCGCGGCGCCCGGTGCGGCGAAATGGTCGGTGACGAACGCGCCGCTGGGGTCGGCCTCGGCCAGGAAGGCCTGGTTGATCAGTGCCCCGACGCCGGCGCTGTCCCGGTCGAAGAAGGCGCTGCGGTAACCGGCCACCGCGCCGTCCAGGGTCGCGGCATCCGGTTCGGCCATCGGCGGGTACCAGTGGTAGCCGGCGAACACCTCGTCGGCGCCCTGACCGGACTGGACCACCTTGACGTGCTTGGCGACCTCTTGGCTGAGCAGAAAGAACGCCACGCAGTCGTGGCTGACCATCGGCTCGCTCATGGCCCCGATGGCGCCGTCGAGCGCGGGCAGCATGCGCGCCGTGTCGATCCGGATCTGGTGGTGGTCGGTGTCGAAATGCCGCGCGATGACGTCGGAGTACTTGAACTCGTCGCCGGCCACCCCGCCCACCGATTCGAAGCCGATGGAGAAGGTGGCCAGGCCGTGCTGGCCGGCCTCGGCGAGCAGGCCGACGATCAGGCTGGAATCGACCCCGCCGGACAACAGGCATCCCACCGGCACGTCGGCGACCAGGCGACGTTCGACCGCCAGCCGCAGCGCCTGCAGCACCGCGTCCTCCCAGTCCCGCTCGGACCAGCCGGCCCGGTCCTCGTGCCTGCTGAAATCCGGTGACCAGTACACCGTGGTGTGCCGGCTGCCGTCGGGTTCGATCGCCACGATCGAGGCCGGCGGGACCTTCTTGACGCCGCGCAGGATGGTCAGTGGCGGCGGCACCACCGAATGGAACGACAGATAGTGGTGCAGGGCGACCGGGTCGATGCGGGTGTCGACACCGCCCCCGGCCAGCAGCGCGGGAAGCGAGGACGCGAACCGGATGCGGTGCGCATCCTCGGTGATATACAGCGGCTTGATGCCGAGCCGGTCGCGGCCCAGCAGCACGCGGCCGGTGTCGCGCTCGGCGATCGCGAACGCGAACATGCCCATCAGGTGGTCGACGAACCGGTCGCCCCAGTGGTGATAGGCCTTGAGCAGCACCTCGGTATCGCTGTGCGAGAAGAACCGGTAGCCGTAACCCGACAACTCCCGGCGCAGGTCCTGATAGTTGTAGATGCACCCGTTCCAGCAAACGGTCAACCCCAGCTCGGCGTCGACCATGGGCTGCGCGCCCGCCTCGGTCAGGTCGATGATCTTCAGTCGCCGGTGGCCCAGGGCGACCCGGCCCTGAGACCACACGCCTGCCGCGTCCGGGCCCCTGCGGGCCATCGCGTCTGCCATGGCCGAGACGGCGTTAACGTCGGGCGTCCGGCCATCGAGACGCACCTCTCCGGTGGCTCCACACATCAATTTGACCCTACTAGCAACGCGCCCGGGTGTCTCAAGTGCGGGGTGCGCGGACGGATCGACGCCGCTCCGGCGGCGCCCGGCCCGCCGTGTCGGGGCCGGCCTCTATCCTCCCCCCATGGTGGGCGGATACGGCCTCGTCGTACCTCGTGAGGAGTTGATCAGGGACTTCGGTGCCCAGTCGACCGTGCGCGGTGAACGCTATGCGGCCGAGGGCCGGGTGCGGGATGTGACATTCGACGAGGACACGCGGATATTGGCCGGGCATTGCGTGGGGTCGGGCGGCCGGGTCTACGAACTCGAGGTCGGCTTCTCCCACGCCGGTGGGGTGTCGGTCGAATGGGCGTTGTGCTCGTGCCCGGTCGGCTCGTTCTGCAAGCACGGGGCCGCCCTGGTGGTGGTCGCGGCACCGCACGGCGGCGGGCACACTGTCCCGGACCGTTGGCGGTTCGTCCTCGACCGGGTGCTCGAGGAGGTCGCCGTGCCCGACGGCGGCGGCAAAGCGATCGCGCTCGAATTCGCGTTGTCGCAGCCGACCCGCTACCGGCCGACCACGCTGGTGACGCTGCGTCCGCTCACCGTCGGCAGGCGCGGAACCTGGATCCGGCGGGCGCTGACCTGGCGGCGGCTCGCTGACCACCCCGAGTCCGGCGAGTTCGACCGCAACCAGTACCGGGCGGTGCGGGCACTGGTGACCGACTTCGATCGCTACGGCCCCGGCTACGGCGGCGAGACGGCGTCGCTCAACGGGATGCCGCCGTCGCTGTGGGCGCGGCTGGCGGAGGCGCTCGACGCCGGCGTCACGGTGCTCGCCGACCCGGCCAGCGGTATCCGCGCGGTCGAGCTGACCAAGAATGTCCACCTGCGGCTGGACTTCGCCGCCGGCCACTCCGGCGGCGCCGTGATGTCGGTGGCGCTCATGGTGGACGGTGAGCGGTGCGACGCGCACGGCGTCTCACTCATCGGGATGCCCGCGCCGCACGGGATGTTCCAGGTCACCGACGGGGTGCTGCGGCTGGGCGCCTTCGATCCGGTGCCGGGGCGCACCATGGCCGAACTGCTCGGCCACGACGAGTGGGTGCACATCCCCGCCGAGATGGCCCGCGACCTGGCGGTCGACGTCCTGCCGCGGCTGGCCACCGGCGTCGAACTCGAGGTCGCCGACGGGCTGTTCACCCCGCCGACCGTGGTGGGACCGCTCGCCGTGCTGACCGTGACGGCCGCCGAGGGCGGGGCCCGGGCGTACTGGAGCACCCGCTACCACGTCAACGATCAGCGCCACGATTTCGACCCCGGATCGTCGGCGGGTGCGCGCGGCTACCGGGACGCCGAAGCCGAACACGACCTCTGGCGGCGCGTCGTCCCGGCGCTGCGGGCCGTGGCCGGGGCCGCATCGGACTGGAAACGCCAAGCGGCACAACATGTCAACGCCCGCATCTCGACGTCACTGGATGCCGCCGCGGTCAAGGAACTGCGCGCGGTCCTCGATGCCGCCGACACCGCCGAGGCGGTCGGCACGGCCTCGCTGCCCACCCTGCTCGGGCGGGTGGACCTGACCCTGGTCGAAGCCGCGGTGCTGTGCGGCGAGACCCTGCCGCAGCTGGACTGTTACACCGATCTGGTGCTCGATGCCGACGACTGGGCGGCCGGCGCCCGCGCCGCAGGCACCGACCCGCAGGTGTCGTTCGGCAGCGGTTCGTCCCTGCCGCGCGACTGGTTCAACCTGGACATCACCGTCAGCGTCGACGGCCATACCGTGGCGCTGGCCGATGTCATCACCGAACTGGCGTCCGGTGCAACACATATGCTGCTTGCGGGCGGGGTGTACTTCCGGCTGGACACCCCCGAGCTGAGCCGCCTGCGGGTGCTGCTCGACGAGGCGCGGGCGCTCGGCGAGATCGACGGCGACCGGGCGAACGCGGCGTCGATGAACACCACGCTGTGGGATGAACTGCTCGGCCTTGGCGTGGTCGACGAGCAGCTGGCGCGGTGGCGGGCCAATCTGGCGCGGCTCGCGGCCGCGCGCCCGCCGCACCCGGTGCCGGTGCCCGCCGGGCTCGACGCCGAGCTGCGCGACTATCAGCGCGAGGGTCTGGATTGGCTGTCGTTTCTGTGGGACAACGGCATCGGCGGCATCCTCGCCGACGATATGGGCCTGGGCAAGACCGTGCAGACGCTCGCGCTGATCGCCGGGGCCACCGCGGCCGGGGCGGGGAAGTTCCTGGTGGTGGCGCCGACCAGCGTGGCGACGAACTGGATTGCCGAGTGCCGCAAGTTCACCCCGGATCTGCGGGTGGTGGCCGTGACCAACACCGAGGCGCGCGCCGCGCAGCCGCTGGCGCGGCAGGTGGCCGACGCCGACATCGTCGTCACGTCCTACACGCTGCTGCGGCTGGACCTGGACGCCTATTCCCAGATCCAATGGGCCGGAATGATTCTCGACGAGGCCCAGTTCGTGAAGAATCACCACAGCAAAACCCATCAGAGTGTCCGCCGGCTGCAGGCCCCGGTCAAGCTGGCCATCACCGGGACGCCGATGGAGAACAATCTGATGGAGCTGTGGTCGCTGCTGTCGATCACGGTGCCCGGCCTGTTCCCGTCGCCGAAGGTGTTCGAGACCTATTTCCGCAAGCCGATCGAATCCGGTGGCGCCGCGGACAGATTGGCGGTCCTGCGGCGGCGGATCAAACCGGTGCTGCTGCGCCGGACGAAAGACCAGGTGGCCAAGGAGTTGCCGCCCAAGACTGAGCAGGTGTTGACGATCGAACTGGGCGTCAAGCACCGCCGGGCCTATGACGCCAGGCTGGCCAGGGAGCGGCAGAAGGTGCTCGGCCTGCTCGGCGACTGGGAGAAGAACCGGTTTCAGGTGTTTCGTTCCCTGACCCTGCTGCGCCGGCTCAGCCTGCATCCCGGGCTGGTCGACGAGACGGCGATGGGCGCCGGGTCGGCCAAGGTGGACTTCCTGGTCGAGCAGCTGGGCCAGCTCGTCGCCGAGGGACACAGCGCGCTCGTGTTCAGTCAGTTCACCGGGTTCCTGGCCATCGTGAGATCGCACCTGGACGCCGCCGGGATCGGCTACAGCTACCTCGACGGTTCGGTCGAGGCCGGCGGCCGGTCCAAGGCCATCGCGGACTTCGGTGCCGGCACCAATCGGGTGTTCCTGATCAGCCTCAAGGCGGGCGGATTCGGGCTCAATCTGACCGCCGCCGACTACTGCTTCCTGTGCGACCCGTGGTGGAGCCCGGCGGCCGAGGCGCAGGCCGTGGACCGGGCCCACCGCCTCGGCCAGACCCGGCCGGTCAGCGTGTACCGGCTGGTCTCACAGGACACCATCGAAGAGAAAGTGGTTGCGCTGCAGGAGCGTAAGCGGGCGCTGTTCGCGGCGGTGGTCGACGACGGCGACCTGTTCGGTGCCGGGATCACCGCCGCCGACATCCGCGAACTGCTCGGGTGAGGCACACCACCGAAACCGACTTCGTCCCCATGGCCGGGTGCGCGACACACTTCCGATCAACAGGACTTCCACCCGGGGTCAAATCAACCCGAGTGTGCGTGCGTTGGTGATCGTGTGGTTGCGCCATGCGGGTTCGGGTGCGTCGAAGGCGCGGTCGAGAGCCGGGAGGGCCGCGATTGCCAGCCGGGACGGGGTCCACGGATAATCGCTGCCGTACAACAGCCGGTCTTCACTGGCAATGCTGTGCAGTGCCTGCAGTTGGGCCGGAGATGTCGTACCCGCCAGGTCATACCAGAACTGTGCCAACAGTTCCGAGACCGTCGGTCCGACGATCGCTCCAGCTTCCAGCATTCGAAACAGCTCCACGCGATCAGCCAGCAATGGCAGCACCCCGGCACCATGCGGAATGATGAAGCGGATGTTCGGATAGCGTTCGGCGGCTCCACTCAAAATGAGGTCGACAACGGTGCGCGCCGTGTCAAACAGGAACTCGATCATCGGACGTGGGCGTCCGCATGCCACCGCTTGGTGCCCCACGCACGAGGTGGGGTGCAGAAAGACGACGCTCTTACGCATGCTCAGTTCGGCCAGGATCGGATCGATGCGGTCACTACCGAGATAGTGACCGCCGCTGTTGCTCAGCAGTATCACTCCGTTCGCCCCGAGTTCGTCGATCGCGAATGCAGTCTCGGCGAGAGCGGCATCGACCGCGGGCAACGGCAACGTGGCGAAGAAGCCGAAGGCATCCGGATGGTCTCGAGCAATGTCGGCAGCGTAGACGTTGATCTCGCGGGCCAACGTTCGCGCGGCCGCGTCGTGACCGAAGTGCACCCCGGGGGATGACATCGAGAGCAGTGTTCGTGAAATTCCGGCTTCCTGCATGAATTCGAGATGACGTGCCGCACTCCACTGTGGCCAGAAACCCTCGGGCATTCCGTCTGGTTCGCGATGGCTCGCAGCCTTGGCGGCGGCTATGTAGCCGGGGGTGGTGAAGTGGGCATGCACATCGACCAACCCGGTAGGTGTGTCATCGATGGTTGTCACAAGTTATCCCTTCTCGCCCGACCCAACAGACGGGTTGCCGTACGTAGCTACAACGACACTGCGGTTGATGCTGTTTTCCGACCAGACCCCTATTTGGGTGAACCGGCAGTCCCGCATCGTCGCAAGGTATGCGGCGTTGGCAAACCACTGGTTGATCAGCTCGATACCGCTGATCGCCAACCCCGGGTTGATGGCAACGGTTTCGGAGACCTCCCCCTGGTAGCCGAACGCCGCTGCACGGCGCTGAGGGTCGGTGCCGTCTGATCCAATGTCGCCATTGAGATCGGGATTGGCGAGGACGTCCGCCACGTGTCGTTGGGCGGCGAGGCGAAGTTGTGGCTGCGGAGTCAACTGTCCTGTGCAGCCCGCCTGGCGTTGCACCGTGTAAACGTTGGAAATGACAGTGCTGTTGAGTCGGCTGTTGTCCGCAGTCGCCGTGGGTGCGGTCAGCAGCGCCATGAGACACGGCGCAGTTGCAGCGAGTGTCCTGGAGAGGGCGTTCATGGGCGTTGTGGTTCTTTCCGATCGTGCGTCGCCGCCTTGGCCGAACCGCTCCAGTGCGCCGAACGGTACCCCGCCGCCGAATTGCGCAGAGTCCAGATCAGCTGCGGGCACAGCTCATTAGCCGCCTGCGCAATCAGGTAGGAGGCTTGATAGCCATCGTCGGTCACGAGATCGCCCTTGATGTCGTCGAGCAGTTCACTGTATGGGCGCCCGGTGCGGACCTTGGCACAGATACCGTTCCCGTAATCGATGGCGGCGTTGGTATCGGCGAAGTGGTAGCCGGGGCGTACCGCGACGTTGATCAGGTAGGCGGTGGCGTCGGCTCCTGCGTGGGGTGTGGCGGTGAACATTGGGCACACGCAGACCGATGCCGTCAAAATGACAGCGCGGAGTGTCGTCATTTTGGTTCGAATCCCGATACCAGCCAACGATCTGCGTACTTCGTCAACGAGATCTCGACGACTGACGCCGTCTGAGTGGGAGCGCCGGCGGCCATGACGGTGGATTGATTGATGAATACCACCACGCGTGCGTCCTCGGGGGTTGCGGTGACTGATGCGGCGGCTGCGACCGAGGCCGTAGCGGAGATCTGCTTCTGTTGTGCGCCGGGGATCACGACATCGCGGGTCAGCGAGGTATAGGAGTCGTGAAATGTCCCGGTCAGCAAGTCCGCGGCGGCGGTGAGCTGGGCTTGCGCGTTTTGCGGGGTGTAGGAAAGCAAGGCCACGGTGGCCTCTTCTGCTGCCCGCAAGGAATCGGAGCGTGCGCGAGCGGTGTCAGCATTTATGGTCTGCTCGTACTTCAGATATCCCGAAACCAAGGCTGCGATCATCGCCGCGATCGAGACGATGGTGATGACCGCGGTTTGGCGCCTTTGCTGCCGAGCCGGTTTGGGATCAGGCGATCTTGACTCGTTGTTTGAGTGCGCTCCCCTCGAGGCGCGAATCAGACGGCGCCGTAGTCGAAGTCGCCATCGTTGGCGCCCGGGTTGCTCGGCTGACTTCGAGTCGACGTCCTGTCCGGAAGGTTCTGTTGGCTCCGATTCAGGGGTGTGTGCGGCGTCGAGGGTGGTCGACTCGTTGCTCATGGTACAAACTCCACGTTGGATACCTTGATGTCATTTCCGATCTCGTTGACGGTGACCCGCATGCGCCAGGATCGAGGCTGCTGCTCGGCGGCGGTGATGTCGGAGACCACAACGTTCACCGCGACGAGGACCTGTGCCTGATCACCTGATGCGGATTCCAGTCCCGCCACAGCTATCGATCCCCGAGATTGGGACTTGGCCTTTTTGACAGCGCTTACGAAGTCTGCTGACTGTCTTGCGAATTCGTCATGAAAGGTGCCGGTAGACCCATCGAGGATGCGTTGCACGTCTGCGTCGGCGTGCTGGTAGTCAATGGTGGTGAGGTTGAGTGCGCCGCGCTGGGCCGCCCCCACGAACCGTGCCTGCTGGCGCGTGACCTGATCGGCTTGGTAGACGTTCAAGCCGATCCAGGCGGCCGACGCGCCCAGGACGAGGACGAGTGAGGTCGCGGCGAGCAGTGCGATGCGATGAAGCGGTATCCGCTTCCAACGACGGGTTTCGTCGGGTTCTCCCGGTGTCGTGTCAAGCTCGTTCCCGGCGTCGTCTTCGTCGCAGGCACCGTCGTCCGGGTCGGGGATAACCTCTTCGCTCGAAGCGATGGAACCCGGTTCGAGGTCGGCTGAAGCTGTCTCCACGCCGTTCAACTCCGATGGCGCGTCAGTTGCCGGGATAAGCGCATTCAATGGGGTCACGGTCCTTTCGGTGGGGTCAACAGGTCTTGCCACGAACGTGCGGGCGTACCGCCACCAGCGAGGTCGGCCTGGGTGTATTGGCGGCCGTCCGGGCCGACATAGCTGCCGGTGGCCGGGTCGTAGTAGGCCATGGCAAGGGGCGGCAGCGGTGCGGCGGCGGGTGGTGTCGCGCTGGGCGATCCGTCTGGAGTCGCGGGCTGGGGCACAGGTTGCCCGGAGAGGGTCGCGTTCGGGTCGCCCTTCCAGTTGTACCCGTCGTTCAACGGGATATAGACGTCGTCGCTTTCGCACATCTTTACCGTCGGTGCTCGTTTGCCGGGCCGCGTCTCGCACGGGATATTGCGTGCCCCGCGCACGGCGATGGCCGAGTCTTGAGGCACCCGGCAATACAGATCGCCGGCCACTCGGTCGGGGTAATCGGTGTCGCTGGGTGACCGCTTCTGCTGTGGCGGCAGAAAGCCGGTGTTGCACGGCGGCGGGGCGTTGACGTTGGTATTGAACGATAGGTAAAGGCCTTTGTAGGACTGCTTGGTGTCGCGGTTCGCCAGCAGCGCGCCCTGTGTGTTACCAACGGCGATGGGAAGTAGGACGAGCAGTTGTTCGAGGTTCGGCTGGTAGGTGATCGCGACCTGATTCAGGCTGACGAGGTTGGCCAGTACGACCGGCAGGGTGGGTTGCAGCCTGTCGATGAGTTGTCTGGCTTGTTCGGCGGCGGCCGGCCCGTTGTCGAGCAATCCGGCGACGGCATCGTCGCGGGATTGCAGCTGATGCGTGATGTCATCGAGGTTCGCCGCCCACGCCCGGATGGCGTCGGCGCTGTTGGTCTGCGCGTCGAGCACCGGTTTGGATTGGTCGACGATGGTGGTCAATGCGTTGAGGTTGGCGCGGGCGTCAGAGGTTATCGTGTTGTAACCCGTGATGATTCGAGACAGCTCTGGCCCGAGCCCACCGACTGCGGCGTACGCCTCGCTGATGGCGGTGTCGAGGTTGTCGTGGGGAATGGCCTGCAGTCCGTTATTGGTGGCACTCAGCAGGGCATTGATATCGGGCGGCAGTGTGGTGCGGTCGGCGGCGACGACGTCGCCATTTTTCATGGCCGCACCCTGGCCGCTGCGCGGGACGAACTCGATGTACGCCTCGCCGATGGCGGTCTGGCTGTGCACATGGGCGTCGGAGTCCTGCGGGATCGTGTGGCCGGTGTCCATTGTCAATTCGGCTCGAGCACCGTGGTCGGTGAGGACGATGGTGCTCACCCGCCCGACCGTCGTGCCGCGATATGTGACGTTGGCGTTGGGATACAGTCCGCCGGCCGCAGGCAGATCGACCGCTACCTGGTAGTGGCCGATGCCGAATAATCGGCCGTCGACATCAAGGTAACCGAAGGTCATTATGCCACCGGCGATTACGGTCACCATGGCGAAGAACGCCAACTGCAGTTTGATGCGTATGTTCAGATGCACGTCAGCGTCCTTGGTCAGTGCGGTAAGGCGCCAGCAACGGATTGCCTGCGGTGTACGGGCTGGGCAGCACGCCGACCGTGCGGCCCCACTGCGTCTCGAGTTCGGTCAGGTTGCCTTCAAAACGGGTGCCGGTGAACAGCGAGGAGTCGAGTCGGCTCAAGGTCAGGTCAACGATGACCGTCGCGTTTCCGTAGTCGCCGCGGAACCAGTTCTGCACAGTGTCCTTGGCGAACGGAAAGGTGGTGAACAAGCCCAAGGAGCGGGTTACCCCGTGTCCGGCATCGCCCAGTGACCGCAACACCGCTGCCAAGCTCTGTAGTTCACTGGTCAGCGCTTGCCTTGTCGAGTTCGCCGAATCGGCCGCAAGCGCACTGAATCTGCCCAGCTGGTCGACGGCTTCGACGAGGTCGTCACGATTCTCGTTGAGCACGGTGAGGGCATCGGGGATGGTCTCCAGCGCGCGGTCGAGTACGGGTTTTTGCGTGGCGAACTGACCGACCATGCGGTTGAGGCTGTCGGTCGCGGAGATGATGTCCTGGGTCTGGTCGCTGACGCGAGCGGTGAAGACGTCGAGTTGGCTCAGCAGCAGGCGCACCTGGTCCTCACGGCCGCCGTACGCTGTGGCCAACGTGCGGGTGATGTCCTGCGCCCTGGCCAGACCGCCGCCGTTGAGCAGCATCGACGTTGCCGCCAGGGTCTGCTCGGTCGACGGGTACTCGCGGCCGGATGACAGCGGGATCAGCGACCCGGCGTGCAGCTTGCCTTCTGGCGGCGTGTCTGTCGGCGGCGCCAGTTCGATATGCAGGGATCCGAGCAGGCTGGTCTGCCCCAAAGTGGCGATTGAGTTGGCCGGCAGCTGCACGTCGGCATTGAGACTCAGGGTCATAAGGGCGTGCCAGCCTTGGCGTTCGATCTTGGCGACCGTTCCGACAGTGACGTCACCGACCCGCACGCGTGAGTTCGGTTGGATGTTGTTGACGTCGGGCATCTGAACGTGAATCGTGAATGCGTTCGAATCGCGCCCCTGGGTCCCCGGTAAGGGCAGGGAATTCGGTCCCCGCCAGCTGCAGCCGGACACGGCGCTCAAGGTCGTGGCGACGACGAGGGCCGTCAGGGTCCGGCGCCACCCGGAGGCGGTCATGATCCCCCTCCCGGAGGGATCATCAACCCGGCCAGTCCCGCGTCGGGATCGGTGGTCTGCGCGGCCGGGCCGGGGAGCACCGGCATTTCCGTTGGCGCGGCAGCAGGTTGAGGTGGGACGTAGTCCGGCCGCAGCCGGTCTTCGCTGTAGGTGACCTCGTTGGGACGGGCGGCGGCGCCGACGATCGGGTTGAATCCCAATGGCGGAAAGTTATATTGCCGATTCTTGACGATGGGGGCGAGGTACTGCACGCACAACTTCGCCGACTGCTCGGCCCCCATTCGCGAGGCGGCCTGAATGGCTCCGCACAAGAAGGTGATGGGATCGGAGAAGTTGTTGATGGTGGGCACGCCGGTGAGCGTGCCCTGTGCGGGTTGGTAGAGGTTGACAGCATTGGCGGCGGTGTTGGGCAGCACGTGCAGCGCCTGCTTGATGTCGTCGAGACTGTCTGTCAGCGACGTCGTGACCGCGGCCAGCTTGTCGGAGGTGACGCCAACGGTCTCCCGGTTGTCCTCGACGAACGACGTGACCTGGCCGACCACATCGTTGAGATCGCCGACCGCACGTCCGACGGCGTCCGGGTTCTCGGCGAGCAGTCCGGTGACCGCGGCGAGGTTGGTGTTGAGGTGCTCGATCAAGCTGGTGGCATCCCGTAGCGCCGAGACCAGGATTGCCAGATTCTTGACGGAATCGAAGCTGTCCTTGCTGTGATCGTTGACGATCGACACCGCAGCAGAGAGTTTGACGATCGCGTCGTGAATCGCTGGTCCTTGCCCCCGCAGGTTGTCAGCGACGGTGTCGACGAAGGCGCCGAGCGTGCTGACCCCACCTGGTTCGGTCGGTTGCAGAGTCTGACTGAGCTTTTGAAGTTGGTCGCGGAAGTCATCCCACTCCATCGGAACGGCCGTGCGCTGCTCGGGGATTACGGTGTTGCCCTGCATGACAGCTCCGCCGCGGTACGGCGGGGTCAGTTGAATCGCGCGCGCGGTGACCAGGGTCGGCGAGAGGATCACCGCGGCAGCGTCGGCAGGCACCCGATACCGCTCGTCGAACCAGAAGGTGACCTTGGCCCGCGCGGGCTCGGGCTCGATCGATTCGATCTTGCCGACGTTGACTCCGCGGATGCGCACGTCGTCGCCGACAAAGACGCCGTTGGTGCTGCTGAAGTAGGCGGTTACCCGAACGCGGTCGGTCGAGTCGCCCGTGCGCACCACGACGATGGTGGCGACGGTGGCAATGCCCACCAACGCGATCAGCAACGTAGCGCGCATGCCGATGTGACGTGTCCTCATGGTTGCGCTCCCGGGATGGGTGAAGGTGGGCCCGGTGGTGGTCCGCCGGGCGGCGGGGCAGGCAGCGGCTCACGGTAGGGGTAACGCGGGTCTGCCGGGTTGCCGGTGATCGCGTCGGGCAGTGTCATGCGTGGCTCGCCACCCTGTCCGGTACGGGGGAAGGGCACCGGCAGAGCCGGCGTCCCCGGCTGGCCGGTCTGTGGATCGGTGCGGTCGGATGGTAGGAGCACGTTGGGGTCGAGGCCCAGGTCGGAGAATGCGGAATCGATGAATGGTTGAATAAATTGCCCGGGAAGCAGATTGGCGACGTATGCCTTGAAGAAAGGGCCCGATGCAAGCGCTTCGCCGAGGCTCATCGCATAGGTGGAGATTCCCTTGATCGACTGCTGAATCTCGGTCCTGCGGTTGTCCAGGGTGGCCAGAACTCCATTGAGCTTCTCGAGCGCGGGCTTGAGCGCGGCGTGGTTGTCACCGATGAAGCCGCGGATCTGATGGGCGAGATCGGAGATGTGTCCCGATATGCTTTCCAGCGCAGTGTTTTGCGAGCGTAATGCCGTGAGAACCTCGTTGGTGTCCCTGATCAGGGCCACCACCTGATCGCTGCGTTGCGCGAGAACGGTTGTTGCCTTGTTCGCGTTGGACAGCAACGCGCGCAGTTGTGCATCGCGGCGATCGATGGTGTCAGAGAACCTCGCGATCCCGTCGACCGCGCTCTTCAGTTGGGGAGGGGTGTCCGACAACGTTTGGGAGAGTGTTTGCAATGCGCTGGACAGCGTATTGGTGTCCAGGCCGCTGATGGTCTTCGTCAGGTCGCCGAGCGCGTCGGGGAGTTGGTAGGGCGAAGTGGTACGGACGAGCGGAATCGTATCGGATAGATGGCCTTCGCCGCGGGGGCTGACGGAGAGCACCTTGGTGCCCAACAAGCTGGTCGTCTTGATCTCGGCTTCGGTTTGCGCTCCGAGCCTGATTTCGTCGTCGACGGTGAAAGTGATCAGTACCCCCTCCGGCTCCAGAGCGATGTCCCTGACCTGCCCGGCGCCGAAGCCTGATACCTCCACCGGGGCACCGACGGTCAGCCCGCCGGCTTCGTCGAAGTAGGCCGTGTACCGATCGCCCGAGGATACGAACGGCAGTTGGTTGTAGTTCAGCGCTCCCACGGCAAGCACGCCGATGACGGAGAGGCCGGTCCCGCCGATGAGTGCCAGATTTCGTTCTCGGAAGGGTCTCATCGTGGCGTGCACCTGCCCGTGTCCTGGCCGGCGATCTTGACGTAGGTCGGTTGGCCGCCCTTGCCGTTCACCTTCAACGCCAGATCGCAGATGTAGAAGCTGAAGAAGTCGCCGTAGAGGGCCTGGCGGTTGAGGGTGCGGTAGGTATCGGGAAGGGTCGCCAGCAGATTGTCGAAGTAATCGTGGTCGGATAACACAACCCCTGCGGCGCGGTCGGTTTGGTGAACTGTCTCTTGTAGCGCCGGCCGAGCCTGTGCCAACAGCGTGGCAATGGAACTCGCCGCCGCGTCGCCGTATGCGACAGCATTGGAGATGTCGTCGCGCCGCTGCTGAAGTCCGTGCATGAGTTGGGATAGGGAATCCACCGCGGATGCGAGCTTGTCGCTGCGGTCGCCGAATGACCCGAGCACCGTGCTGAGATTTGCGATGACCTGTCCGATCAGTTCGTCGCGATCAGCCAGTGTGCTTGTCAGCGTGGCAGTTTGATCGAGCACCGAACCCACGGTCGGGCCCTGGCCTTGGAACGCGGCGATGAGTTGACCGCTCAGGGCGTTGACCTGTTCAGGGTCGAGCGCGCGAAACAATGGGCGGAAGCCTCCAAGGAGCGCGTCGAGGTCAAGGGCGGGAGCGGTGTGGTCCAGTGGGATGGTTGCTCCGTAAGCCAGTCGTTTCGTACCGCCTGCACCCTCTTCGAGCGCGAGGTAGCGACCGCCGATGAGGTCGTCGTAGCGGATCACGGCGCGGCTGCCTTCGGTGAGCATCACGGTGTCGTCTGCGGTGAAGGTGACCCGGGCGCTGGCGTCGTCGTCGATGACGATCTTGGTCACCTTGCCGACTTCGACTCCGGCGATGCGGACGAAGTTGCCGCCCTTGAGGCCACTGACGGAACTGAACAGGGCGTCATAGGTCTTTTGGTTGGAGAATCGCAGTTGACCGAAAACGGCGAAGAGGGTGAACATCCCGATTCCGCATACCAGCGCGAAGACCGTAAGTCGCCGCAGAGTGGCTGTCAGGCTGCGTCGCTGCATGTATATAGCCTTTCGTCGTCGTAGGGATGAGTCGCGGGCGCGGCGGTCAAGGTGACGGGGGCGCAACGGGTTCCTGGCCCGGATCCGCGGGCGGGGGGGCCGGCGGAACACCCGGATAGAGCGGGATACCGTCGGCGCCGTACCAGGGAGCACCGTACGGCGGTTGGTCGGGCGCCACGGCCGGTCCCGGGGCGGGAGGGCCCTCATGGCGGATGCTGGGCGGTTCGGGCACCGCGCGAGTCACCGGCAGGTAGTCCACATAGCCGGGGAACCCGATACCGGGATTGGGCCGGACGTCCAGCCCGGTGCCGTAACCGGTGTCGGTGACCAGGTACCGCTGTGGCCAGTTCTTCGCCACGTCCGGTAGCGATCCGCAACCGGGCTCACCGCCGGGACCACCCTTGGCGCCCACGATGGGTAGGTTGTCGGGATATTTGTAGGGCTCGTCACCGAGCAGGATGGCCGCGTCCATGATCACCGACTTACCGTTGGCGCCACCGCCCGCGGCGGCAAGGTCGGGTATCACGTTCTCGGCGCCGACCAGCATGCAGGTGAGTTCGGGGTTGTACTTCAGCAGCAGGTCGGTGGTCGGCTGCAATGTGTTGACTGCGTTTTCGAGGTTGTTCTTGTTCGGTCCGAGCAGCGCGGTGCCGCTCTGTGCGAACCCTGAGACGTTGAGCAGGAGCGCGTCGAGCTGGCGGCTGTGGTCGGTGATCGTGGCGGTGGTGGTGGTAGCCGCTGCCAGCGTGTTGATGAGGTGTGGCGCCGCGGCGCTATAGGTATCCGCGGTGGCTGCCAGCGCCTGCCAGTCCTCGCGCAGGATGTCGGTGCGCGAATTCAGCTCTGCCAGAATCTGGTTGGTGTCGCCGATAGATTTTCCGATGGCGTCGCCCCGGCCGCCGAGTCCGTCGGCGAGGGCTGCCAGAATCGCGTTGAGTTTGGCCGGGTCCACCTGTTTGAGCAACTCGACCAAGTTCTGAAAGACCGTATTGACCTCCACGGCGACATTGTCGGAGGTGAGCACCGAACCGGCGGAGAGTCGTTGCGGGCTCGGATCGTCCGGATACTCGAACTCGACGAACTTGCCGCCGAAGAGCGTGGAGGCGCTGATGCCTGCACGCACGTTTGCGGGAATGAACTGGATCTGCTCGGGGTCGATCTCCAGCGTCAGGCTCACGGGATGCGAGCCACCGGCGATGGTGGCGACGCGCCCGATCTGCACGCCACGCATCTTGACCTTGGCGTTGGGTTCCATGACCAGGCCGGACCGGGGCGCGGTCAACGTCACCCTGACTACCGGCGTGAAGTCGCGATTGAAGGCGCCGAAGCTGAGATACGTTGCCGCAGCGATCGTTGCGACCAGGGCAGCCGCCAGCCACTCCGAGGTGATGCGGGGTTGTCCGGCTCGATTTCGACTCATCGTCATCCCGCGAAGTTGAAGTTGCCGGTCTGGCCGTAGACGGCGATCGTCACGAGCAGAATGACGAACGCCGAGACGACCAGCGCATTGCGAGTGGCCCGTCCGACGGCTTCGCCGACACCGGCCGGTCCTCCCTTGGCGGTGAAACCGTAGTAGGTGTGCACCAGCATGACCACCACGGCGACCACGATGGTGACCAGAAAGGACCGTTGCACGTCGCTGGGGAAGAGGAACGTATTGAAGTAGTGGTCGTATACGCCGGTCGATTGACCGTAGAACGCCGTCGTACCGAAGCGGGCGGCCAGGAAGGCCAGGAGGACGGCCACGCAGTAGAGCGGCACGACGACGATGACGCCGGCGGCCACTCGAGTGGAGGCGAGGTAGGCAACCGCTCGGATCCCCATGACTTCCAGTGCGTCGATTTCCTCGTTGATGCGCATGGCACCCAGCTGCGCGGTCGCCCCGGCACCCACCGTGGCTGACATGGCGATGGCCGCGGTCGTCGGCGTGATCAGCCGAGGATTGAGGAAGGCCGAACCGAAGCCGGTCAGTGCTTCGACGCCGATTTGGGAGAACTGGTTGAACCCCTGCGCTGCGATGATGCCACCGGTCGACATGGTGAGGAAGGAGACCACGGCGACGGTGCCGCCGATGACAGCCAACGAGCCGGTCCCCAGGCTCATGACGGCCACCTGACGCAGCGTCTCGACGCGGTAACGGGTGAGGGCGTATCTGGTGGCGGCCACTGTCTCCAGGTAGAAACGCGTCTGCTCGCCGAGCTGTCGCCAGCCGCTGCGCGCCGCATTGAGACGGCCGGCGGCTCGCGGAAACCGTTGTGCGGCAACGCTGCGGGTGGTCACTTCGTTACCTCGAATCCGATTGCGGTCACCACGATGTTGATGACGAAGAGCAGGACGAAGGACAGCACCACGGTTTCGTTCACCGCGTTGCCCACCGCTGCAGGCCCCCCTCGCACGTTGATGCCCTCGTAGCAGGCGATCAGGCCCGCCGTCAGGCCGAACAGCGTGGCCTTGATGGTTGAGATGATGACGTCGCTGATCCCGGTGATCAACGTCAGGCCGGAGACGAACGCACCCGGCGTGACGTGTTGGAAGTACACGGCGAAGAAGAATCCGCCGGTGAGGCCGATGACCGTCACCACCGGCGAGATCAACATGGCCACTACGGTTGCCGCGAGCACCCGGGGGGCGACGAGTGCGCCGATCGGGTCGATTCCCATGACCTGCAACGCCTGAAGCTCCTCGCGGATGGTCCGCGCGCCGAGGTCGGCGCACATCGCCGATGCGCCGGCGCCGGCGACGACGAGCACTGTGACGAAGGGGCCGATCTGGTTGACCGCGGCCAGGGCCGCCCCGGTGCCGGAGAAATCGGCGGCGCCGAATTCGATCAGCAGGATGTTGAAGGTGAAGACCGCCAATGCGACGTAGGGCACGCACAGCATCAGGGCCGGTACCAGGGATACCCGCGCCACGAACCAGGTCTGTTCCAGGAACTCGCGGACGGCGAACGGTGGTTTGGACATCGCAGCGAAGGTGTCGAGTGCCATCGCAAAGAACGCGCCGGCTCCCCGCAGCGGTTTCAGCGCCACCGCCGGGACCGCCGTCATCGAGTGCCATCCATCAGGCCGGAGATCTTTCGTCGTCGAACCACGAAGTCAGAGTATTGCTTGTTTAATCGATTTTGTGGTGAAAAGATCGAAACTTGTGAAGATTGATCGATTCGACGACCGATACCGAGCCCGCGTCGCTCCGACCTCATCGGCGGCACCCACCCCGGCGGGTGACGCCGGCCCGGCACCTATCTGGGTGCCCGATTCGACGCAGGCGGGATCCACGCAGCTTGCCCGGTTCTCCGCGGAAGCCACCGCGCGCTATGGCGTCGACATGCCTGCCTACCGCGACCTCTGGCGATGGTCCACTACTCGCCCGGAGCAATTCTGGGCCTGCCTGTGGGATTTCTTCGGCATCGAAGCCGACGGTGATTTCCAGACCGTCCTCGGCTCGGCGGAGATGCCGGGAGCACAGTGGTTTCCGGGCACCCGGCTGAACTACGCCGAACACGCCCTTTCGGCACGACACGACGCGGTGGTCATCACCCTCACCGAAGGCGGCCACCGCCACGATGTCAGTGTTACCGAATTACGGTCGCAGGTCGGTGCATTCGCGGCGCGGTTGCGCAGCCTCGGAGTGCAATCAGGCGACCGAGTTGTCGGCTACCTTCCGAACGCGATCCATGCAATCGTGGGGTTCCTGGCCGCGGCGAGCATCGGAGCGATCTGGTCGCAGTGTGGACAGGACTACGGAACCGACGGCGCTGCATCCCGATTCGCGGCGCTGGAGCCGACCGTGCTCATCGCTGCGGACGGTTATGAGTGGAATGGCCGGAGAATCGACCGGCGAGCCGCTGCGGCTGCGCTGGCCGAATCATTGACCACTCTTCGCGCCATCGTATGGGTCTCCCATCTTGGACTGGACCTGCCGGCCGGGCCCCGCTCGATCAGCTGGGATGAGGCCACGATGACCCCGGCGAATCTGCGGTTCGTGCGTGTGCCGTTCGATCACCCGCTGTGGATCTTGTTCTCGTCGGGGACGACCGGGCAGCCGAAGGGCATCGTGCACGGCCATGGGGGAGTGCTTCTGGAGCATCTCAAATTGCTGGCGCTGCATAACGACGTCGGGGTCGGGAGTGTCTTCTTCTGGTACACGTCCACAAATTGGATGATGTGGAATCTGCAGGTGTCCGGACTGCTCACCGGGGCGTCCATCGTGACCTACGACGGCAGTCCGGCATTCCCGAACGCTGCGCGGCTGTTCGAGATTGCCGCCGAAAATCATGTCGATACCTTGGGGGTGAGCCCGGGTTATCTCGCGTTATGCGCCAAAGCCGACCTTCACCCCGGCCGCGATCTCGACCTTGGCGCGCTGGTTCGAATCGGCGCGACGGGTGCGCCCTTGCCTGCCGCTTCGTACAACTGGATCCGCAAGCGTGTCGGAACGCGTGTTCAGGTCGCCTCGACCACCGGTGGCACCGACGTCGTGAGTGGCTTCGCCGGCAGTGCTCCCACTACAGCGGTGTGGGCGGGCGAGATCTCCGCGCCGTGCCTGGGAGTCGCGCTCGAGGCTTATGACGATGCCGGGAATCCCCTGACAGATCAGGTCGGGGAGATGGTGATCACCAAACCGATGCCGTCGATGCCGCTCTATTTCTGGAACGATCCCGACCACGACAAATACCGCGACGCCTACTTCGCCGCCTATCCGGGCATCTGGCGTCACGGCGACTGGGTCACCTTGACCGACCGCGGCAGCGTCATCGTCTCGGGTCGCTCTGATGCCACGTTGAACCGTCAGGGTGTGCGGTTGGGGAGCGCCGACATCTACGCCGTGGTCGAACGGCTGCCCGAGATCGCAGACTCGCTCGTCATCGGTGTGGAGCGTGGCGATGGGACGTATTGGATGCCGCTGTTCGTGGTCATGTCCGACGGTCGGGAACTCGACGATCGACTGCGTGCGCACATTCGCGAACGTATCGGGGTCGAGGCGTCTCGGCGACACGTGCCGGACGACATCCTGGTGGTCCGTGCGTTACCCCACACTCGTACCGGCAAACGCATGGAGGTGCCGGTCAAGCGGATTGTGCAGGGCCTGGAGCCGGAACGGGCGGCGAACCTGGAGGCCGTTGACGATCCGAACGCCTTACTTCAGTTCGCTCGCTTCAGCCCGAACCCACCACGCGGTTAGCGATGCATCCGTCCGCGCCTACTGCTCGGACGGCACATGCGGGAGTTGGGTGAGCAACATCTTGGATGTCGTCCTGAAGTGCAGTTCCAATCGCGCAAGACAGACGTCCGCGTCGCGGGCCAGCGCGGCTTCCATGATCTGCAGATGTTCGGCCGCGACGTCGCGGGTCCCCTCGACGAGAGGTGCCGACAGCCGCCGGTACAACCGGCTGGCGTCGAACAGTGATGAGCACAGATCCAGGACGATAGGCATATCGCAGCCCTTGATCAGCGCGAAGTGAAAGCGACGGTGCGCCTCTTCCCATGATTCGTTGGACCCGTGATAGGCGATCGGCGTCGCCGTCAAGGTGTGATGGGCGGCGACGATGGCGGACTCCCAGCCCACGTCTCCACGCTCGATGGCCCGGCGCATGGCGAATGACTCGACCATCACCCGGAGATCGGTGAGATCGCGCAATTCTTTCTCTCCGACGGACACCACCTGGAATCCCTGGTTCGGCTGACTCAGCACGAGGCGCTGCTCTGCCAACCGTGCCAGCGCCTCACGAACGACGCTCAGGCTGACGCCGTACTGCACCTTCAGCTCACTGGGCTTGAGTTTCTGACCGGGGATGAACTCGCCGGCGAGTATGGCCGAGCGGATTGCCTCGTAAACGTGCCCGCCGCGGGTATGGGCTACCGCTGTTCGCGCCACGCGATGTCCTCCGGTCCAACGTATTCAACTGCCCGTCTGCCGCCCAGGGCGGACTCGGTGAGTTTATCGATTTTACGGAGATAGTTGATCATGTCGAGGTCGGCGCGTGAGCGCCGGTCATCAGTGCGGCCAGATCGTCAGGCTCAAGAAAGGACGGCGGTGGGGGTGGACCCCAGTCGTACAAGGAGTGCTTGCCGGTCCACACTCCCGGCCGCCACAACGCGTCGTCGACGATGCAATCGAGGTCGGAGTAATACTCGGAGAAATTGCCCGCAGGATCCTTGAGGTACCAGAAGAAGTTGGATCCGACGTGGTGGCGACCGAGACCCCACACGTGCCTGCGCGGGTCTGCTTCGAGCATCGCGGTGGCGCCGCGTCCGACCTCGTCCACGTCGTCGACTTGCCAGGATGTGTGGTGAAGGAAGGATACGGGCGCCTGCTGGACCAGCACGTTGTGATGGTCGGTCGAGCACCGCAGAAAGGCGGCAAGGTCTGGTACCCGATCGCTGACCTTGAAGCCGAGTCCGATGGTGAAGAACTTCTCGGATGCCGGCTGGTTGGTGGAGCCCAGAACGACGTGACCCAACTTGCGTGGTGTTACCGGGGCCTCCCGTGAGATGGCGGGCGATCGGGAATTGGCCCGGCTGATTGCGCCGGGAAGGTTGTAGCTGGGCGCCGGTGGTGGAGTTGAGTGCAGGCGCGGGGCAATCTGTACGCGCACCGTGACCTGAGTTCCGGGATCCACTGCGGCGATGGACCGTTCGGCGCGTTCGACGCGCACGTCGAGCGCCTGCAGGGCACTTGCGATTCGATCCAGATCGTCGGGGTCATCGGCTCCGACGCATAGCTCGGCGAGTCGCCGTCGCGACGACGGGATGATACGGAGCTGCTCACCACCGTCTTTGGTGCTGAGCGCGACGGCGGTACCGCTGCCGGTCGAAGGGATCAGCCCGAACTCGGCGTAGTAAGCAGCCGTGGCCGCAACATCCGGAACGCCCATGGTGATCGACGTCAAACGATGCAAAGACATCGGGGTTCTGCCTTTCGTTGCGCGCTCGTCAGTGGAATGTCGTGCGGAGCCGGCCGATGTTGTCGATCTCGGTGATGAGCACGTCGCCGTGCGCGAGGTACTGCGGCGGCTTTCGTGCGGCACCCACACCCGCGGGCGTGCCCGTGAAGATAAGGTCGCCTGGCCACAGCGTGCAGACGGACGACAAATCTGCGATGAGCCTGGCAATGGGAAAGATCAGGTCGGATGTCCGGCCGTCTTGGAGGATCTCGCCACCCTCCAGCCAGCAGGACACCTTGATGTCGTTCGGATCGTCGAACTCGTCGGGTGTGACGACCCAGGGACCGATCGGACCGAAGTTGGGGAACGATTTGCCCATCGAGAACTGCGGTGCGGCACCGGCGATCTGGCTCTGCCGCTCAGAGATGTCTTGGCCTACCGTCAAGCCGGCGACCACTTTCCAGGCGTCCGATTCCGGCACGTGGTGGGCAGTTCGACCGATGACGACGACGAGCTCGGCTTCCCAATCCACCGAGCCGTCGGGCAGCGCCACGTGAGCTACGGGGTCGGCGATGCAGGAGGGGAACTTGGTGAACACCAGTGGGCGATCGGGTAGCTCGAGGTTCGCCTCCAGCGCGTGCGCGCGGTAGTTCAGCGCCACGGCGAATACTTGCCCGGGCCGAGGAACCGGCGGCCCGAGGACCGTTTCCTCGTCGCCGTCACACAAGACATCATCGTTCATGTCGCGATCTGCTGCCCACTCCCGCAGCGCCGCCCACGATTCATAGGCCGCCTGTGGAGACGCTGAAAAGCGTCCGGCAGAGGACTTTTCGACATCGACAAATCCCTGTGGTTCGAGTATCGCCAAGCGTCCGCCGACGTTAGCAACGCGCACTTCGGTTCTCCCCTCATGCCCGGCCGGGGCCGGTGTTCGGATATCCGGGTTCGGTTCTTCCGGACCCGTAATAATCGATACTATCCTTAAAGATCGACTGTACGGCAATAATCGAGTCGGTGGAGTTAATCACTCCTGATCGATCGAGTCCAGCTCAGCGACGAAAGGACACCCCTGAATGCACACTCTCACCGCCGACGTCGACGGACTTACGGTCGAATCGACTTACGAACCCGCAGAACTCCCGGTGCGGGGGTACCCACTCTTGGTCGTGCTGCACGGCGGGGCGTACACCAGCGAATACTTCAAAGTCGCCGGGACCCAAGCTGGTTCGTTCGTCGACATAGCAAACCGCAGCGGATTTGATGTTCTTCGCATCGAGAGGCCCGGATACGGCAGAAGCACGCAGTTGGCCGACGAGGTCAACACCTATGCACGCCAGGCCGAGATCGTGGCTAGCGCCGTGGCATCAGCGGTCGGCGGTGAGGTTCGGCCCGTCGTCCTCGTCGGTCATTCCATCGGAGGAATGATCGCTCTGGAATTGGCCGCACGGCAACTTGCCTGGCGGCTGGTGGGCCTGGCGATCAGTGGCATGGGCGCTCGGCTGTCGGACAGCGGACTCGGCGGACAATTGGGAGCCATTCCCGGGTCGGGTCTGGCCGACCTGCCGGCAGAGTTGCGGAAACAGATCTTCTACGGCCCTGACGCCACCATCTCGACCGACGTCGTGGAGGCGGCAGGTAGGTGCTACGCGCCGGCTCCGATAGTTGAACTGAGGGCTGCCGCCAGGTGGGCGTTCGAACGTCTCGACGACGTGGCCGATGCGGTGAACGTTCCTGTTCATCACGCGCTCGGCGAGTTCGACTCCATCTGGGATGTGTCCGAGGATGCGCTGATGACGTTTACCTCGCGGTTTCGTCCCGAAGTCTCAATCAGAGCGGAGCTCATTCGCCGGGCAGGGCACAGCATCGACCACCACCGTGTCGGCGCTACATTGCATCACCGGCAACTCGGCTTTGCCCATCGCTGCGCCGTTGAGTGAACCTCGCCTTGCCGACGTTTCGGCGACGGTATCGTTGCCGGGTGGGCCTGGGTATCCGCAGCCTCCGATCGGAAAGAATATCGATGTCGACCGCGCAACTGGAGCACGAGCCGCTGGCGCGACGGGCGTTGCTCCGATCGCGGTCGGTCCGCGATACCGAAGTCAGCGGGGCCAAGCTGTTCTCCCAGCACAGACTCCGGTTGGTCGATGCGCCGTCCGAGTTCGACGCGCGCGTCAACGGCTTGTCCCTCAATGGGCTGTCGCTGTTCTACATGCCGAGGTCGACCGCGACGCGGCTCGCGGTGACGAACCGGGACTCGTCGCTGGCCAGCCAGCAGGCGGCGTCGGCGATGTCCTCGGGTTCGGCGATCCAATCCGGCAGGAACGGCGTGACCATGTTCATCAGGCCGGGATTTGTCTCGTTGGCCCGGTTGAGCGCGGCCATCATGTCCCCGGTGCCCATCGGCGTGTTCACCGCGCCGGGGTGCAGGCTGTTGACCCGAATCTTGTGCTTGCCGAGTTCGGCCGCGAACGCCCGGGCCAGCCCGGTGACACCGTGCTTGCTCGCCGTGTAGTGCACCATGAACGGCTGCATCTTGATGCCGGCCGCCGAACTGATCAGGATGATCGACCCGCCGCGGCCGCCGTCGATGATGTGCTGGGCGCCGGCCATCACGGTGTTCCAGGTTCCGGTCAGGTTGATGTCGATGACGTCGCGGAACGATTCGGGTGTGGTCTCGTTCCAGGCCTCCGGCACGGTGATGCCCGCGTTGGCGACGATCACGTCGAGCCGGCCGAACTCGGCCACTCCCTTGTCGACCACCGCGCGCAAGCCGTCGAGATCGCGGGTGTCGGTGGTGGCGGCCAGGATTCGCTTGCCGGTGTCCTCGACCAGTCGCACCGTCTCGGCCAGATCCTCGGGTGTGGCCGTGAT
>NZ_JBSFPX010000049.1:0-39055 GCF_053588415.1 Mycobacterium sp. NPDC003449 | reverse complement strand
GAGTTCTTCGCGGGTGGTGACGGCGGTGATCACCATGAAGATACCGGTGGCGAGAAGTGCCCCCAATGCGTTTCCCGCGCCGGGGATGCTGGCGTTGAGACCCCTGGACCGGTTCGGCGAATGTTCGGCCGCCAGCAGCGTGGCACCCGCGTACTCCCCACCGGCCCCGAGCCCCTGCAGGATCCGCAGGACGACGAGCAGTATCGGTGCCCACATTCCGATCGCGTCGAAGCTCGGCAACGCACCGATCAATGTGGAGGCCATACCCATGAGAAGCAGTGTCAGAAACAGCATTTGGCGACGACCGACACGGTCGCCCAGCATGCCGATGATGATCCCACCGACGGGGCGGGCGAAAAATCCCACCGCGAAGGTGGCGAACGAGGCCAGTGTTGCCACCAGCGGATCCTGGGACGAGAAGAACACGGCAGGAAACACCAGGGCGCTTGCCGTGCTGTAAATGGAGAAGTCGTACCACTCCAACGAGGTACCGACCGTCGAGGCGACGGTCGGATGGTTGATTCGTAGCTTCATGCACCCTCCCGGGGACGTGGATCTGACATACCCGACGCGGCCGGACTAACCCTTGAGGGCGAGGCGGACGGTAATCGTCGAACTGGAAGGTTCGCCTGCGGAATCGTGAACGGTGCCGGCGAGTCTCAAGAATCCGCCGAAGTGGCGGACGCGGACGAAATCGTGTGCAGATCCGGTCAGGCACACGGTGGTGCCTTCATCGATCCATCGAATACCGTCGGGACTGATCTGCACCCGCAGATCGACCTTGGCGGGTGCCTCGGCCTCGGTGAATACGAAGAAGATCGCTTCGTCCGCCCAGCCGGCCTCGAAGGGATGGGTTTCCACGGTGGCGTCGAAGGTCTGGCGGAGCTCGACCACGGAGGTATTGAACGATTTCATCGTGCGTGCCCGTCTGCGAGTAGCCCAGCGGTGCGGGCCTCTTCGGTGGTCGCCGTGGAGATCAGCACGGAGTCGAGAAACAGACTGACCCGGCGGTCGGTGTCGCTCTCGACGAAGAAGACCGGGTTGAGCAGACCCTGGATGTTGGCATACGGGGGCGCCCAGGTGGGATGGGCGCCCGGCGGGAAGGTCAGCCCGCGATTGTGCGCGGTGAAATCCACATACTCGCGTTGCTCGACATCCACCGTCAGCGACAGGCGCATCCAGTTGAGCTTGTCGTCGGATTCGTTGTAGACGAGGTGTTGATCTCCGTCGGGGAACCACGTTGTGGCGGAGGTGGATCCGTCGGGGCGCCGCGAACCGAACCACTGTGGGTCGACACCCACCTGGTGCCAGCCGGCGTTCCCATAGTTCCACTCCTCGTGGGTATCGGATGTTTCGCTGTAGTACTGCCAGTGCCGGACGGGTTGTCCCCCAATGGAATTGACGTACCGTACGCCGGGCATGTACCGGTGAAGGTCGTCTTGCAGGTCGATGAATAGCCCGAACGCTCGTACGTCGTTCACGCCGAGCCCGGGACGGTCCTGTTCGGCCTTATAGGCAAGGGTGCTCTCGACCCGCACAAGACGGGCGTCGGCGGGGATCGTGAGTCGTTTGATGCCCAAACCCATACTTCCCGGCGCGGGCGGTTGGTCGGCGGGGGCTGCTGCGGCGCGGCTGGAGATTTTCAGCGAGTACGTTCCGTGCGCCGACCCGTGGGTGCCGCCGAAAGCGAAGGTCGCCGAGCTGAGCATGACCGGACCCCAGTGAATCAGGTCGACCTCGTCGGAATGGGCGCGAAAGTCCGGGCCGACGAAGTTGGGCCGCAAGTCCAACCAGCCGTTCATCCCGGTGTCGAAATCGTCAGCCGCGACGACCGTGGGCAGTGGGCGGTAGGTGGCGAAAGTTGTTGGCAGAGTGCCGATCATATTTGTAGGGCTCCGTGGGTAGCGGGACTGGTGCTCTGGAGCACGGGTGCGAGCAGACGACTGACGGCGAGTTCGACGCCGCGCAGCTCGGCCAGGCCTTTCATCCTGCCGATGAGCGAGTAGCCCGGCCTGGTTGCGCGGTGCTGGTCATCGAGCATCTGATGCCCGTGATCGGGGCGCATGGGAATGGCCGGGCCGGCGTATGCGGCCCGGCGCCGTTCCTCCTGGACGAGTGCGGCCACCACGCCGACCATGTCGACATCGCCGTCGATATGATCGGCCTCGTAGAAGGATTTGGGGTTGGCTTCACGGCGGGTCGAGCGCAGGTGCACGAAATAGATGCGCTGCGCGAACTTCTCGGCCATGGCGGGCAGGTCGTTGTCGGGGTGCACCCCGTAGGAGCCGGTGCAGAGGGTCAAGCCGTTCGCCGGAGAGGGTGCGGCCCGCAGAATCCACTCGACGTCGTCCGCGGTCGATACGATGCGAGGCAGCCCGAGCAGGGGTCGCGGCGGATCGTCCGGGTGGATCGCCAACCGGACGCCGACCGCCTCCGCCACCGGCACAACCGCACGCAGGAACACCCCGAGGTTCTCCCGCAGGGCAGCGGCGTCGACGCCGCGGTACAGGGCAAGCCGGTCCTTGAGCTCGCTCATTCCGTAGTGCGCGTCAGCGCCGGGCAGTCCCGCGACGATCGTGTGAACCAAGGCGGCACGGCCGGCATCGTCGAGTTGATCGGCGTGCCGGCGGGCGCGGGCGATCTCCTCGGCCGTGTAGTCGGCGTCGGCGCCCTCGCGGCGCAAGACGAAGAGGTCGAACGCCGCGAACGCGTCGGCATCGAACCGCAGTGCCCAGGTCCCGTCCGCCAAGGGGTGGGCGAGGTCGGTACGGGTCCAGTCCAGGACCGGCATGAAGTTGTAGCAGACGGTCCTCAGGCCGCACGCCGCGAGATTGCGCAGGGTCTGCGCCCATACGGCGGTCGCCTCGGCGGCCTCAGGGCTGGCGAGCTTGATCGCGTCGGGGACGGGTATCGACTCGACGACCGACCACCTCAAGCCCGCGCTCTCGATCGAGCGGCGGCGCTCGGTGATCGCTTCGATCGACCAGACCTGCCCGATCGGCACCTCATGCAGGGCGGTGACGACACCCGTGGCACCGGTTTGCCGAATGTCGGCCAGGGTGACGGGATCGGCTGGGCCGAACCACCGCCAGGTGTGCTCCATGTTAGCGGGATTCTCCTTGCGTCACTTGGGTCGACGGCTGCTGTGCCGCCGCGGAAACCAATTCGGCAATGTGTGCCTGCGCCTCGCTGATGTGGGCGTGTGCGGTCGCCAGGGCGAGTTCACGGTCATGGGTCTCAAGAGCGCGAACCAGATTCTCGTGCTCGCGGCGGGTCCGGTCCGGCACGGAGTCTCGGGTGACCGCTTGCCACATCGATCGCCAAGCACCGCCGTTGGTGAGGCCGGCCGACACACCTACGATGAACGCGTTGCCGCTGGCCGCGAGAATCGCCTGGTGGAACTGTGAATCGAGCTGGGCGTAGGCCACCGGATCGTCGACCGTCTCCATTTCCTCATAGAGGCGCCGGACGACGGCGGCCTGCTCCGCGGTGGCGCGCTCGGCGGCGAGTGCGGTGCCCGCGGGTTCGACGATCCGGCGGAATTCGGCCAGTTCGACCGCCGATTCCAGCCCGAGAAACCCGTCACCATGGGTCAGCTGTCCGAGCAGGTCGCTGGGGTTCAGCGCGGTTACGTAGGTGCCCGAACCATGTTTGGTCCGAAGCACTCCGGTCAGTTCGAGAGCTCGGATCGCCTCACGCAGCGCACCACGCGATACGCCGATCTCAGCGGCGAGTTCGATCTCCCGGGGCAGCTTGCTGTTGCGGGCGTAGCGCCCGGAGCTGATCCGGTTACGAATCTCCTCGATCGCGATGCGACTTGCGGCCGCCATGGGACCACCTCCGCAAATAGGTACTACCTGTTCTCTGGCAATAAGGCTTCCACATGTCCCGAATCCTCGTCAACACCCGATCAAGCGCGACGATCGCTCAGAAGGTCAGATAAGAGGTACTACCTCTTATCGTCCGGCGGTGTCTCACCTCGATGACAGAAACATAGCCAGGGGCCGTAGAATAAGCAGTTGTGGCACACAAGAACGTCGATGAATGGAGCTGCTCGGTCGCCAGAAGTCTTGCAGTTCTAGGTGAACGGTGGACCTTGCTCATTCTGCGGGAGGCGCTGCTGGGCACCACCAGATTCGCAGATTTCCAAGCCAATCTGGGCGTCGGCCCGGATATGCTGTCGGACCGGCTGTCCACGCTGGTCGAGTACGGGGTGCTGACCAAGCAGACCTACCAGGAACCCGGCCAGCGCCCGCGTCCCGAGTACCGCCTCACCCCGGCCGGGCGCGAATTGCATGTTGTCATCGGAGCGTTGCAGCAGTGGGGCGACGACAACCTGCCCCGACCGCAAGGCCCCACCATGGTGCGCCGGGCGCGGCGTACCGACCGCCCGGTGCACGTCGCGTTCATCGACGACCTCGGTTACGAGGTCCCCGCCGACGATGTCGCCACCATCTCCACCGGCAACTAGCTCAGGCTCATCTCACGTGAAGGCACGGGAGTACTGCGGCGGGTGGGGGAGCGCGACCCCGCGGCCTTGCGCGGCGTCGCGGACCCAATTGGGATTGCGCAGCAGCGCGCGGGCCAGGAACACCGCGTCGGCCTCACCGCCGGTGATGATCGCCTCGGCCTGTTCGGCCTCGGTGATCAGCCCGACCGATGCGGTGGGGATGTCGGCCTCGGCGCGGACCCGTTTGGCGAACGGCACCTGATAGCCGGGAAACACCGGGATCCTGGCGTCGGGAACCGCGCCGCCGGTGGAGACGTCGATGAGGTCGACCCCCACCTTCTTCAGCTCCGTGGTGAGCGCGACGGTGTCCGCGGCGGTCCAGCCCGGGCGCGGATCGTCGGTGTCCCCGGCCAGCCAGTCGGTCGCCGATACCCGGAAGAACAACGGCAGGTGGTCCGGCCACGCATCGCGTACCGCGGTGGCGACTTCCAGCGCGAAGCGCATCCGATTACCGAGCGCCCCGCCGTACTCGTCGGTGCGCGCGTTGGACTGCGGAGACAGGAACTGGTGGATGAGATACCCGTGGGCACCGTGGATTTCGAGCACCCGGAATCCGGCTGCGGCGGCTCGGCGGGCCGCATCGGCGAAGGCCCGCACGATGCCCTCGATCTCGGCCCGGCCCAGCTCGTCGGGGGCCGCAAGGCGTCCGAACGCTATCGGGCTGGGACCCACCGTCGACCAGGTCTGCGGTTCGCGGTCGGGGTCCGGCCACGGCCGGCCGGTGGAGCCTTTCCGGCCGGCGTGTACGAGCTGGATGCCCGGAACAGCTCCGTGCGCCGAGATGAAGCGGGTCAATCGCGCGAACCCGGCAATCTGCGTGTCATTCCACAGCCCGAGGTCGTAGCCGCTACTGCGGCCGACGGGATCCACGGCGGTCGCCTCCACCATGGCCAAGGCCACGCCGCCGACCACCCGTGCCCCGAAATGCTGTAGGTGCCAATCGCCGGGCGTGCCGGCCTCCGGGCCGTCGACGACGGCGGAGAACTGCATCATCGGCGACATCCAGGCCCGGTGGGCGAATGTGACGTCACGCAGGGTCAGCGGGGTGAAGAGACCGGGCATCAGCTCATCCTCAGGAATTCTCGTGCGGCGCGGATCAACGCGTCCTCGTCGGGTCCGTGTTTGACGGCGAACCGCACCGGGTCGGGCTCGGCCATGTCGAACGGGTAGTCGCTACCGCACACGACCTTGTCCACGCCCGCGATCGTGCAGAGCAGTTCCAGTTGTGGTGCGTCATGCGTGACGGTGTCGAAGTACAGATCGCGGATCACCTCGGAGGGAGGCCGTACGCTCGCACCCCCAGCGTCGGCCCGGGCCCGCCAGCCGTGATCCCACCGCCCGAGCAGCCCGGGTGCGCAGCCGCCACCGTGCAGGAAGCAGATGCGCAGCGTGGCCAGCTCGTCCTTGAGGCCGCTCAGCACCAGATTCGCTACCGCCGTGGCAGTTTCGACGGGATTGCCGATGAGGTTGGCCAGATAGTAGTCCGTCCATTCCGGTCGCCCGATCTGCATCGGGTGCACCAGCACAGCGAGGTCGAGTCGCGCGGCCTCGGACACGATGTGCCGCAGCGTGCCCTTGTCCAGCGACCCGCCGTCGACCACCGGTGGGATGGCGATCCCGACGATGCCGTCGGCGTCTCGCAGCGCGGTCAACTGGGTCGTGACCTGTTCCGGAGCGCTCAGGCTCACGACGCCCAGGCCCAGCAGCTTTCCGTCGTCCCGGGCGACGACGTCGGCCAGCGCCGCGTTGTACTCCCGGGCATATTCGGCTCCGTCACCGTTAAGCGGAAACGCGAACGGGGGCGCCGAAAGCACGCGGACGCCGACCCCGGCGCGGCTCATATCCTCGATGATGGCGGCCTCGTCGCTCATCGCCCCGGTGGCGATGGACAACGGCAGATCACCCAGATACAACTGCCCGTCCCGATCGTTCATCGGTCCGTAGGGTGCACCGGGTGGCAGGCCGAACAGTTGGCGGGGAAGCCAGTGCGCGTGGACGTCGACGACACCCCGCGACGATGCTCCGGTGCTCACCGCGTGACGTCCAGGGCGGCGTTGTCACTGTCGAGATGCTCGACGGTGGTGAAGACCAGCTCGGTGTCGCCGATGTTCTCGATGTCGTGCAGCAGGAATTCGCCTGGCCCGAAGTGGAAGTGGCGGGTCTCGCCGGCCCGGTAGGACACTTCACGGACGGTGCCGTCGTGGGTGTGCTGGCGGCTGGTACCGGCATTGACCGCGGTCCAGAAATAGTCCAGCACATGCCGGTGCGCGTGCCAGCGCTCACCGGGGGCCAACCGGATCTCCCAGACCCGCACCCGCGAATCCTCACTGAGCAACCGGGATCCGACGTTCCCGTCGAAGGCATGCTCGGTGAATTCGGTCTTGAGCCACGCGGGCCAGCTCTCGAAGTCGGTGGCCACCAGTTCGCCGGCGAGCGGTAGCTCGGTCAGGTAGTTGTTGTCGGTCATGGTCGAATTCCTCTCCTATTTCGGGGTTCAGTGTCCGGGACCGTAGAGTCCGAAACGCAGGTCGGGATCACCGGGTGTCCACGTGTTGTGGAACTGTGAGCGTTCGCCCATATCCACCACCCGGCGCAGCAGGGTGTCGCTGAGCTGCAGCTGGGCCGGCTCCCACTTGGACAGTGCCGACACGATGTCGCCGGACGCGGTGGACAGCGCTTCGGCCAGGGCCCAGGCGTCGGCGGCGGCCTTGGCGGTCCCGGCCGCGGCATGCGGCCGCGACGCGGATGCGGCATCCCCGATCAGCGCGGCCCTGCCCAGCGCCATCCGCGAGGATCGCACGTCGGACAGTACCTGCAGGTAGGGCTGCTCGGTGGCGGAGACCACCTCGGCCACGGCGGGCGGCAGCTGCGTGGTGGCCGCGGCCCGCAGTTCGTCGACGAAGCGGTCCTGCACCTGTCCCGGATGAACCGAGACCGATCCGGCGAATCCCCGTTTGTCGATCAGTATTTCGCTGAGCTCGGGACCGGCGGGCACATTGCGGTACCAGACGTAGTTCATCAGGCGGTCGGCCTCGTCGATGCTGTCCTCACCGGGGATCGGGTACATGGTGATGTGCGAGTTCGGGATCACGGTGTAGGTGATGGCGTCGCCGAGTACCGCGCGGGTCGGTGCGGTCAGTCTCGACAGCGCGACGGTGCCGCGCCAGCCGACGTAACCGGAGTAGACGAGTTTGGCGGCGGGATCGAAGTGTTCGCGGGCCGGGGAGGTGATGCCGTCGGCGAATACGACGAGGTCGGCGCGGGCCGTCGCGCCACTGACAAACCGGACCGTCACGGTGTCGGCGTCTTGGCTGAAACCGCAGGCGAATTCCCCGTAGTGATAGTGCTCGGCGCCGAAGTCGGCGAGCAGGGCGCGGTAGAAGGTGCCCCAGGAGGTGTAGGTCCACCTGGCGGGTTCGCGGTGCACGACGGCGCCGCTGGGGTCGAGATACTGCACGTAGGCGGTGGAAGTCTGCAGGTCGGCCAGATCCTGGCGACTGCGTTCGGCGAACCAGCGCACGGTGTCGGGCTGCAAGACGATGCCGCTGCCGCGCCCGTCCAGCGGGACCGGGGTGCGTTCGTAGACATCGACGTGAAACCCGAGGTCGCGCAACAGCAGGGCGGTCGTCAACCCTCCGATGGAACCTCCGACGACGATGGCCGAAGCGGTTGAGTATCCGGTCATGACGCGCTCTTTTCGCTCAGCGGGGTGGTGTCGTCGAGTGCATGGTCCACCGGCAAGGGGTCGCCCCGGGTTTCGCGGGCGAACCCGAGGCCGATCACCGCGATCAGGCCGATCGCCGACACCGAGGCCGTGGCGATGCCGAGGTTGCCGTCGAACCAGGATGAGGCGATTACGCCCGCGGTGAGTGGTCCGAGCGCGGTGATGTAACGGCCGACGCTGTTGCAGACCGCGAGGGCGGTCGCCCGCACGCTGGGCGGGAACAGTTCCGGACCGTAGATGAACGTGCCGGACAGGGCACCGAACAATCCGAAGCCCAGAATGGGCATGGCGACGAGCATTTCACCGTGGCTGCGGTCGACCGGAAACGCCCACGCGATGGTGGCCGCCGATACCGCGAAGCTGATCAGGAAGGCCTTCTTACGCCCGATGGCGTCGGCGACGAAACCCCATGCCGCGTAACCGATGATGCCGCCGGCGTTGAAGAGCATCGCGGCCATGGCCACCCGGTGGTCGGCCACCTCCTTCGGGAGACCGTCGGCGGTGGTCAGCTGCCGGATGATCTGCGGGTACCAGGTCGACACACTCCAGAACGAGACGAGGGCTCCGGTGGCCAGGGCGGTGCACACGAGCATGGGGTGCAACAGCGGCGGGCTGAACAGGCGCCGCAGCACGAACCGGTCGTGGTCCCGGGTGCGGCCGAGCGCCTTTCGCTCCTTTCGTGCCTGCAGATGGGCGCCGATCTCGGGCGGTTCGGGTACGTAGCGGCGGATGAACCACACCACAAGGGCCGGGATGCCGGCGAGCAGCATCATGGCGCGCCAGCCGTGATCGCCGAGCAGCGCGTATGCCGCGGCCGCCATGAAGAATCCGGCCGCATAGCCAGCCATCATGACCCCACCGGCGCGGGCCCGGAAGCGGTTGCGCCAGGTCTCGGCGATCAGGGCCGCGCCCACCGGCGCTTCGACACCCGATCCGAGACCGGCGATGAACCGCAGTATGCCGAGTTGCCACCAGGTTTCGGCGAGAAACGCCAGCGCGCTGAAGACCGCGTAGGTGAGGATGCCCACCGACAGCACCCGGGTGCGGCCGAAATAGTCGGCGAGCACGCCGAACAGGATGCCGCCGGTCGCCCAGCCGATGAGGAACAGCGCGACGGTCATCCCGCCGTAGAAGCCGATCGCGGCGCCGTCGATGGCGATGCCGCTGTTGGGTAGCAGCTCGCTCATGGCGGGCCCGAGGACGAGGACGTAGAGGCTGCCTGCGAAACCGTCAAGGCCCCAGCCCAGGGTGGTGCCCGCCAGCACGAGCCATTGTGTTCGGGTGATGTCGTGATACCAACGTCCTGCGGACATGGTCAGCCTTTCCAGTGTCGGGACGAGTGTCAGTTGAGGCGGCGCTGCGGTTGGTCGCCGTACCAGTCGACGTGGTCGGCCGCGGTCCGCACGACGATCGTCTTGATCCACGAGAAATCGTCGAATGATTCGGTGCCCGCGTCTTTTCCGGAGCCCGATTCCTTGATGCCGCCCCATGGCAGGGACGGTTCGAGCCGGTGGTGGTCGTTGACCCAGACCATGCCGGCGTTGATGTCGGCCGCGATGCGGTGTGCGCGGCCGAGGTCGGTGGTCCAGACCCCGGCGCCGAGTCCGTAGGGATTGTCGTTGGCCATGGCGACCGCGTCGCGCTCATCGTCGAACGGGATGACCACCGCCACCGGCCCGAAGATCTCCTCCCTGGCAACCGTCATATCCATGGTGGCGTCGGACAGCACCGTGGGCGAGAGGAAGAACCCGTTGTCGAACGGTCTTGGTAGGGAGGGTTTCTGGTCCCCGGTCCTGAGCGTGGCACCCTCGTCGACCCCGGTCTGGATCAAGGTGGTGACCTTGTCCCGTTGCCGGGCGCTGATCAGCGGACCCATCTGGGTACCGGGCAGCGCGGGATCGCCGAGCCGAATGGCTTGTGCGCGTGCGCTGAGCGCGTCGACGAAGTCGTCGTAAACGCCGCGCTGCACCAGGAACCGGGAGCCGGCGACGCAGGACTGGCCCGCGGCGACGAACGCCGCGAACGCCGCGCCCTCGGCGGCGATGACGGGATCGACATCGTCGAACAGCACCACGGGTGTCTTGCCGCCGAGTTCGGCGGTGATGCGGGCGAACCGGGACGCCGTCGCGATCGCCGCGGACCGGCCGGCCTCGGTCCCGCCGGTGAGGGTGATCTTGGCGATGTCGGGGTGGCCGGTGAGCCGTTGACCGGCCGCGCGTGCGCCCGTGACCACGTTGAGCACACCGTCCGGCAGCCCGGCGTCGGCGAGGATGCCGGCCAGGGCGAGGGTTGTCAGTGGTGTCAGCTCGGACGGTTTGACCACCACGGTGTTGCCGTTGGCGAGCGCGGCGGACAGGCTGCGCGCCAGGATCAGCATCGGATGGTTGAACGGGGTGATGATGCCGCACACGCCCAGCGGCAGGCGCTGCTGATAGGTGAGGTAGGGGCCGTCACCGGGCAGCACGGCCTGGCGCTGGGCGGCCAGCAGACCGGCGTTGTACCGGAACCACTCCGGTACCCGGGACAGCTGCGCGCGGGTCTCGGTGATCGGCCGGCCGTTGTTCTGGGCCTCCAGGGTGTAGAGCCGCTCGCCGGCATCCTCGATCGCATCGGCGATGCGCAGCAGCAGCCGGGCCCGCTCGCTGCGGACCATGCTCGGCCACGGTCCGGCCTCGAACGCTTGGCGTGCGGTGGCCACCGCAATGTCGACATCGCCCTCGCCCTGCTCGGGCACGGTCGCGATCACCTCGCCGGTGGCCGGGTTGAGGATGTCGCGGAACTGGCCGGGCTGCGGTGCCGAAGCCGGGATGTCGAACGAGGCCGGTGAAACGGCGGGTGAGGCAGAGGTCATGGATATGAGTGTCATCACGGCGTCACGGGTGTTCAATGTTTGTGTAGACATACTTGATCGCGATCGATGTGCGGTCAGACATAACCGATGGGGACTGCGAACGTGACGACAGCTGCGGGCCAGGAACGGCCCGGTGCGGAACTGGTGACGTGGCTGGCCGCCTTACGCACCCTCAGCGCGCAAGCCGGCGCCGAAACCGATCTGGCCGATGTGCTCTGTCTGGTCGCCGATACGGCACGCACACTGTTGGGTTTCGACTTCTGCGGTGTCCTCATTCCCGACGCGGGCGCCGACCGGCTGGTGGTGCAGGGATGGAGCGGTCTGTCGGAGGCCTACGTCCGGCGGGTCAACTCCGACCGGCCGATCCGGCTCGACAGCGGTTCCCCGTCGACGCGTGCCTTCCATCGCGGCGAGCCGGTGGCCATCCGGGATGTCCGGACCGAACCCGAGTTCGCGCTATGGGCCGGCGTGGCGCGCGACCAGGGATACCGGGCCGTCGTCGCGGTGCCGCTGATCGCGGGTACCGAAGTGCTCGGGACCCTCAACGGCTACTACGCACCCGTGCACACCTTCACCCGGTTCGAGATCGAGCGGATGATCCTGTTGGCCAACCACGCGGCCATCGCGGTCACCTCGGCACGCCGGCTCGACGAGCTGCGCGGGCTCACCGACTCATTGCGCGAACAGCGCGATGCGCTGGCACGTTCGGAACAGATCCACGAACGACTGCTCACGGTCACCTTGCGTTCCGGCGGCATCAGCGGCATCGCCGCCGCGTTGAGCGATCTGATCGGCCGGCCGGTGCTCATCGACGACTCCCGCCAGGTCGAGATCGCCCGCTCCGGCCAAGACGTCGACTTCCCCACGGTCGCAACGCGTTCGGCCGCCTCGGACAGCGATGTCGCGGGACCCTCGACAGTCGTCGAGGTGATCGACGTCGACGGCACGGTGCCGGGATGGCTGGTCGGGCGGGTACGGCTGGGCAGCGAGGTGGCCGCCCGGATCTGGCTCCCCGGAGACCTCGATTCGCTTGACCCCCTTCAGGTTCGCGCTGTCGAGCATGCCTGCGTCGTCGTTTCGGTGGAGCTGTTGCGTGAGCAGTCCGCGGCCGAGGTGGAGCGGCGGTTGCGCGGGGAGTTGCTGGCCGAAGTGCTGACCAACAGCGGACCGCTGCCGCATCGGTTGTTGGAGCGGGCGCAACGGCTGGGCCACGACCTGACCGTGGCCCATATCGCGATCGTCGCCGCGCTGACCGGCCCCGGCGAGGCATCGGTAGGCCGCGCCTGGCAGCGCGCGTTGGCGGTGGTGACGGAGCTGGCCTCCGGGTATCAGCCCCGGCCGCTGGTGGCGATGCACGGTGGCGCCCTGGTCGCATTGTGGCCCGACGACGGCGACGGTGACGCGGCACCGGGCATCACGGTCCAGCGCGCGATGGCGCGTCTGGCACCGGGCGTAACCGCGACCGCCGCCGTCTCGGCCCACACGGCCGACTACGCCGAGGCCTACCAGATCGCCAAGGCAGTGTTGGATATCGCACTGCGGGCCGGCCGGGTCGACACCGTGGTCGCTCTCGACGATCTCGGCATCGTCGGACTGCTTCTCCAACTTGATGATCCGGCTAAACTGACGGCTTTCGCCGATCGCACGCTTGGCCCGATCGTCGACTATGACACCGCCCACCGCACCGAGCTGCTGTCGACGTTGCGCACCTATTTCGCGTGCAGGCAGGACCGTCATGCGACCGCCAAGACCCTGCTGGTCCATCCCAACACCGTCGCGCAGCGGTTGCGACGCATCGAGCACCTGTGCGGTCTCGACCTGGCCGATCCGGCGACCACCACTCAGTTTTCGTCGGCCCTGACGGTGCACGACATCGCCGCGTCGCCTTCGGGCTAGTTGCCGTACAGGTGCAACGCCCGGGCCGCCACGGTGGCGATGTCACCGCTGAGCTTGGCGATGGGTGGGCCGCCGGGCTGGTGGATCACGTTCGCCAGGACCACCACGTAGGTGTCTGAGGCCGGGTCCATCCACAGCGTGACGCCGGTGAAACCGGTGTGGCCGAAGCTGCCGACCGGAAAGACCATGCCGCGCGGCCGGGACTGGCCGGTGTCGATATCCCAGCCAAAGCCGCGCAGGTCTTGTCCACTGATCGCCGGATAGTGCGGTGCGAGTAGGGGATCGGTGGTGTTGGGGGCGTTGTCGACGGCATCGTGGGTGGCGTGGTTGGCGGCCTCCAGTTGGGCGGTGTTGTGCCCGGGCTGCTGCGGCGTCGTCGCCAGTTCCAGGGTCGGTTGCGTCAGCGGAAACGGGCTCGGCCGCCCGGCGAGGCGGTCGAGGAGGGCCTGCGCATAGCTGCCGACGTCCTGCGCTGTGGAGAACACCCCGGCACTTCCGGCCACGCCACCCATCCGCCGTGCCGTCGGGTCATGGACGGTGCCGCGAAGCAGCTGACCGTAGTCGGGGTTGAGGCCCGGCGTGTCGCCGTCGTGTGCGGTCGGGGCGATCCGCGCCAACAGTTCGGTGCTCCAGGTACCCGCCGGGCATTGGCCTTGACCGGTTGCCTTGTGATCGAAAGCGATTGCGGTACCGCGAATCTGGTGTGGGCCGCACGCCCTGGTCGCGGGAAGATAGCGGGTGTCGGCCATGCCCAGCGGGGCGAAGACGTGCTCGGGCACGTAGGTATCCAGCGCCTCGCCGGTGATCTTCTCGACCAGAGCGCCGAGGATGATGAAGTTGATATCGGAGTAGTGGAACCCCGCACCGGGCTCCGTGACCACCCACGCACCGAGCGCACGGTGAACACCTTCGGGCTTGTCGGCCTTGTCCAGCCCCCACGGCCCGTCCAGGCTCAAATCTCCGGCGATGCCGGACGTATGGGTGAGCAACATGCGCAGCGTCACCCGGGCCCGTCGCGGGTCATTCGCCGGGTTGAACTCGGGCAGATAATTCTGCACCGGATCGTCGATCTGGACCTTGCCCTGTTCGTACAGTTGCAGAAACGCCACGGTAGTCGCGAGGCCCTTCGTCAGCGACGCGAGATCGAAGATGGTGTCCTCGGTCATCGGCTCGGCCGGCGCGGGTGACCCGTCCAGTCCCGGTTCCCCGGCGAGCTTGCGTGAGCCGAAGGCCTGGCGGAAGACGATATTGCCGGCGTGCCCGACCTGAACCACCGCGCCGGGCAGCCGATGTGCCGCAATCGCATCGTTCACCAGCCGGGCGACCGGAGTGAAATCGCCCTCGGGGACCACTTCGGCAGTTGTCGGTTTCGGCATGGTTGGTCTCGGCACGGCTGGTGCCGAAGTGCCGGCGGTGGGCGGTGGTTGCACCGCCTGCCCGCACGACGTGGCTGCGGCAACGGCAAGCACGGCGGCTCCTGCGGCGCAGACCCGGGTGACGCGCGACATGGGCGCTGACTTCGACTGCATCAGATCAAGATTGACATCCCGCTCGTACACCGCGCCAGCCGGCCGCGCCGGACACTGCCGCGACACGCTCCTACCATGTGGCACTGACATTTTGGGTGTGGTGGGTGGGGTTGTGCACAGTGTCGGGTTCATCCCCAGATCGGCTGGTGGTGGTGGCGTCGGGGGTGTGGTTGGACGAGAATCGAAAGGGTGTTCGATGTTCAGTTGGCTGCGGTTGCTGCGGCGCGTAGTCCTGGTGAGGGGGTGCGGGCGTGTGCGGTGTTGGAGAACGCGGCGTGTGCGGCGCGGCTGGGGCATATGGCCGACATGCTTGCCGAGGCGTATGCCGCGGATGGGTCGGCTGAGCGTGAGCAGTGGCGGTTGGATAATTGGAGCGCGGTTTGTGTGCGGATCGGAGCTGCTCACGCGGTGACGAGTGGGGTGGCCAGTGGGTTGTTGACCGATGCGGTGATGTTGCGGGAGCGGTTGCCGAGGGTGGCGGCGGTGTTCGCTGCGGGTGGTATCGGGTATCGGTTGGTGCATCTGATCTGTAGTCGCACGATGTTGGTCAAGGACGCTGACGCGTTGCGGGCGTTGGATGCCGACCTGGCGGGGTTGGTGGCGTCGGTGGGGGCGATGTCGGTGGATCAGGCCGAGAAGGATGTCGACGTGTTGGTGTTGCGTCATGATCGGTTCGCGGTGCGTCGTAGTCAGGTCCGTAGTCGTGCGCGTCGCGTCGAGGTGTTTGTGGATGATGCGTCGGGGACGGGGTATCTGGAGGCCACGATGTCGGTGGCTGATGCGCATGCTGTGGATGAGCGTGCTGACGCGTTGGCGCGCACGGTGTGTGCTCGTGATCCTCGTGATGTTGATGAGCGGCGGTCGGCGGCGTTGGGGGCGATGGGGTTCGGGTGGGATCGGTTGCCGTGTTTGTGTGAGTCGGCGGATTGTGATGCGGCGGCCAGGCCGGCGGTGGGTGGGATCGTCATTCATATGGTGGCCCGCCAGGACGCCGTCGAGGCCGCCACGACCTCCGCCGAGGCCGAGCCGGTTCCAGCACCCGCCGCTGAGGCCGAGCCGGCTGACGGCCCTGCCGAGTCGGTTCCAGCACCCGCCGCCGCAGCCGAACCGGATGTGGTGCCGACGGGTGATCTTGTCGCGCAGCGCCGGGCATTGGTGGGCGCTTCGCCGAAACTGCTGCCCAAACCCTGGTACACCTACACCTGGTCGGGGCTGCTGGCGGCGTTGAACACCGACCGCGGGGAATGGTGTCCCGCGGGGCCGGGTGTGGTTCTGGGCGGTGCGGTGGTGCCGGCGCCGGTGGTGGCCCAGGCCGCGATGCACGCCAGGATCCGCACCATCGTCCATCCCGGTCAGGCACCACCCGAACCGCGCTACCGGCCCTCGGTCGGGCTCGCGGAGTTTGTCCGGTGCCGGGATCGAACGTGTCGTTTTCCGGGCTGCACGCGCCCGGTCACCGTCACCGATATCGACCACACCATCCCCTACCCGTGGGGGCCGACGGCGGCCTCCAACCTGGTGTGTCTGTGTCGTGAACACCACCTTCTGAAGACATTTTGGCCGGGCTGGTCGAGCGAGCAGTCCTGCGATGGCACGATCGTGTGGACCGACCCCGACGGCCGCACCCACACCACTGTTCCCGGCAGTCGGCTGCTGTTCCCCGAATTATGCGCTCCGACAGCCCCAGTCACGACATCGGGCAGACCACCACCCAAACACCCCGCCGGGCTGGGCATGCCCCGACGCCGCGTCACACGCGACCACGACCGCCGCCAACGCATCGACGACGAACGACGCCGCAACGTCGCCGACAGTGACGGTCCCACCTGACGGCGCCAGGGATCACCGAACGTCGATCAGCACCTTCCCCGTCACGCCACTCTGCACGGCGTCGTGCGCCGCGGCGGTCTCCTCCAGCGAAAAGCGGTGCAGCGGAAGGCCGGCCGCGTCGCCCACGGCGAGTGCGCCGGCGCCGGCCGCCGCGGACACGTCCTCCCTGCCGTTGGCCAGAGCGTGTTCGCCGACGGTGTACAGCAGGATGAACTGGTAACGCGTGTTGGCCGTCATCTGTTGGAAGAGGTTGAGCACCACTTCGTCGCCACCGTCGTTGGCGTACACCGCGATCGTTGCGCGGGGAGAGACGACCGCGGCATTCAGCGCCGCGTTCTGAGCCGGCGCCACTTCCACCACCAGATCGACACCATCCGGTGCGATGGCCGAGATGGCCGCTGCGGCGTCGCCGGTCTTGTAGTTGACCACGTGGTGCGCGCCCGCCGCGGCCGCCAATGCGCCCTTCTCGGGCCCGCTGACCGTGGCGATCACCGTTGCCCCCGCCCAACGGGCCAGCTGAATCGCGGCGTGCCCCACGGCCCCCGCTCCGCCGGCGACGAGAACCGTCGCGCCATCGAGTGCGCCCGGATACAGCCGGTCGGGCCAGTCTTCGGAGACAGTCAGCGCGCGGTGCGCGGTCATGGCAGGCACCCCCAGGCTCGCGCCCACCTCGAAGCTCGCGCCCTCGGGCAGTGCGACCACCCGGGCCGACGGAAGCACCACGTACTCCTGCGCGGTGCCGGTGGCACCGTCCGCCCGGGACAGATACAGCCACACCCGGTCCCCGACGGACAGGTCGGGTACGTCAGGGCCGACCGCGTCGACGATGCCCGCTCCGTCCTGGTTGGGCACCACTTCGGCGAAGTCGGACGCCGGGCCGACGCCGGCCCCCGCTCGATGTTTCCAGTCGGTGGGGTTCACCCCGGAAAACACCACCCGCACCCGCACTTCACCCGGTCCCGGCTCGCCCGGCTCGCGGTCCCGGAGCACGAGTACCGAGGAGTCACCGGTCTGGCTGTAGGTCATCGCTTTCACCCACGGCGCAACGCACGTGGATCCGGCAATGTTCCGGGCGGTCACGGTGCCGCGAGGTCAGCGGGCCGCTCGATGCCAGATTTCGGTGCAGGCCTTCCTGGCCCTGGTCAATTCGGCCTTCGAGATCCGCGAGCCCTGATAGAAGCTGCGCTCGATCATCCAGCACAAGGCCCGCGCCAGGTCGGCGGTGTCGGGACTGTCCCCGCGTGTCGTCGAGCCCATGTGCCGCAGAATCTCGGCGATGGCGTCGATGAAGATATCGGCGGTGTCGGTCCACAGCGTGTCGATCTCGGGCACCGACGACGCCAGGTCGATCGCGGCACGCATCACCACCCCGTGCTCGCGCCACAACTCCTCGGTCCGGACCATGGTCTCGTCGATGGCCTGCTCACCGCGTGCGGCGTCGAGCGCGGCCGAGCGCGACTTCTCCCGCAGCGCGTCCACGGTGCGGGCGACCAGTGCGGTGATGACCTCCTGTTTGGACCCGAAATAGAAGTACAGCGCGCCCCGCGTGATCCCCGCGCCCGCGGCGATGTCGGCGATCGTCATGGCTTCGTAGCCGTGCTCGTCCAGCAGTCGCTCGGCGGTGTCGAGAATGGCCAGCTCGCGCATATCCCCTTTTCGGGGTGTGGCGGCCCGTCGCCGGGTGGGTTTCTGCGGGCCCGGCATCTCAGCCGGCGGCGATCTGCCGGCCGTCAGGGAAATCTGTTGTCCGAGACAGTGGTTCCCACGTGGCGATCTCCTGATCGACGGCCTGCCGCGCGGTGGCGATGAGCCGCAGGGCATCGGATCCCAGGACCAGATGTCGTGGCGGATCGGCCGATTCGAGGACCTGCAACACCGCGGCGGCGGCCTTGGCGGGATCACCGAGTTGATTCCCGCTCGCCTGCAGCCGAGCTTCCCGGATGGGCGTGAAGACCTCGTCGTAATCGGCGATGGATCTGTCGGCGCGTCTCATCGACCTGCCCGCCCAGTCGGTGCGGAACGAACCCGGCTCGATCGCGGTGACGTGGATGCCGAATCCGGCGACCTCTTTGCCCAGGCTCTCCAGCAGGCCCTCGAGCGCGAACTTGCTGCCGCAGTACGCGGTCAGGCCGGCCGGGGCCATCAAGCCCCCCATCGACGTCACCGCCATGAGGTGACCGCCGCGGCGTTCACGCATGAAGGGCAGGGCAGCCTGAAGCGTGGCCGCCACCCCGAACACGTTGGTCTCGAACTGGGCCCGCAACTCGCTCAGGGGCGTCTCCTCGAAGATGCCCTCCAGCCCATAGCCGGCGTTGGCGATCACCGCATCGAGGTGACCGACCGCCGACTCGACGTCCGCGACCGTGTCGAATACGGCCCGCTCATCGGTCACGTCGAGCAGCCGACCGTGGGCGCCGGGCCCTAGCGCTTCGAATGCGTCGAGGTCTTCGCGCCGGCGGACCGTGCCGACGACGGTGTGACCGGCGCCCAGCGCGCCCTCGGCGAACGCGCGCCCCAGGCCGCTGCTCACCCCCGTGATCAGAATGGTTTTCACCCGGCGAGCCTAACACCAAAATCGACACAGTGCATATTAATCCTGACGGAGTGCAGATTAATGGGTGACAGTTGTGATGGCCCAGGGTCAGCTGTCGGTGCGTTGCAGTTCGAACACCGGAATCAGCCGGGTTGTCTTGCGTTGGTAGTCGCCGAACTGAGGCTCCACGACGGTCTGCTTGGCGTAGATGTCGGCGCGTTCGTCCCCGGCGAGCAGGCGAGCGGTCACCGGGAAGCTCTCCGACCCCAACTCCACGACGGTGTCCGGGTTGGCCACCAGGTTGTGATACCAGTCGGGGTTGGTATCGGCGCCGCCCTTGCTCGCGAAGATGAAGATGCGACGCCCATCGAGGTACGGCACCAACGGGGCAATCCGCTCGACGCCCGACTTGGCTCCCACATGGTGGACCAATACCAGCGGCTTACCTTCGAACATGCCGCTCGCCTTACCACCCGTCTCGCGGAACTCGGTGATGACCGCGCGATTCATGGCGTCAAAATCGATGGCATCTGACATGGCTGCATGCTCCTGTTCGTTGCGAGGGTCTCTCGTCCTCAGCAGGTAGCGGGCAGCCGGTATTCCCTATTCGGTGCCGAAGGCGAACACCGTCTTCGAGTCGTAGGCCTGTCCGGGGTTGACGGTGGTGGACGGGAAATTCGGACGGTTCGGCGAATCGGGGAAGTGCTGGGTCTCCATGGTGAACCCCGCCCCCTGTCGATAGATGTGACCGCTGGTGCCCGTGAACGCGCCTTCGATGAAGTTGGAGGTGTAGACCTGAACGCCGGGCTCGGTGGTGGAGACGGTCAGGGTGCGGCCGGTCTTGGGGTCGGTGGCCTTGGCCGCCTGCACCAGCCCGGAATCGTTGCCCCGGTTGATTACCCAGTTGTGGTCGTAGCCGTGGGCCAGCAGCAGTTGCGGATCGTTGGCGGTGATGTGCGCGCCGATCGCGGTCGGTGCCGTGAAATCGAACGGTGTGCCCTTCACCGGGGCGATCTGGCCGGTCGGGATCTGCGTCGAATCGGTCGGGGTGTAGGAGTCGGCGTTGATGGTCAAGTCCTGGTCGTAGACGTTGAGCGCGTCCTCCCCGGCCAGGTTGAAGTAGGTGTGGTTGGTCAGGTTCACGACGGTCGGCGCGTCGGTGGTCGCGTGGTAGTCGATGTGCAGCTCGTTGGACGGGGTGACGGTGTAGGTGACCGTGGTGGTCAGCGTCCCGGGATAGCCCATCTCGCCGGCCGGGCTGACGTATTGCAGCTTCAGCCCGGCGCCGTCGTCGCCGCTCTGCGGGCTGGCCTGCCACACCTTGCTGTCGAACCCCGCGGTGCCGCCGTGCAGGCTGTTGCCGTTGTTGTTGATCGGGACGTGATGCTCGGCGCCGTTGAGGGCGAAGGTGCCCTTGGCGATCCGGTTGCCGTACCGGCCGATGATGGCACCGAAGTAGGTCTTGGCGTCGCCGGTGTTGTTCAGGTAGCCCTCGAGGGTGGGGAAGCCGAGCGTCACGTTGCCGGCCTGACCGTCCCGGTCGGGCACCTCGATGGATTGGATGGTGCCGCCGTAGCTGAGGATGCGCACCCGCATGCCGTTCCCGCTGTCGAGCGTGTAGCGGTCCACCGGCGCCGTACCCACCTGACCGAACGGCTCACTGGTGATCGACGGTTTGCCCGCCGGCGCTGAGGCGCTTGGTGTTTCCGTGGTCTCGGGCGGGCTGCCGGTACCGCACGCCGTCAATCCCGCGACTCCCGCGACGGCGATCAACTGCATCATCGTTCTCCCACGCATAGCGCCCCCTTGCGCTCGTATTCGATTCGGCTGCACCAGGACGCTACTCGGGTGTGACGTCCGATGGCCGCCCATTCCGGGGGTGGGTCGGCTTGGCGAAGTCGCGCGGTACCACCCGCAGTTTGGCCGCGATCCGGGTGAGGGCCTGCCTGTCGGTCGCCGTGAGCGGGTCGAGCACGGACTCACGCACCGAGCGCAGGTGGACCGGTGCGGCCTCGACGACCAGGCGGTGGCCGACGTCGGTGAGGGCCGCGATGGTGTACCGGCCGTCGTCGGGATCGGGCGATCGGGTCACCCAGCCGCGCAGTTCGAACCGCTTGACGACATTCGACAGTCGCGACAGCGAGCCGTTGGCGAGGAATGCCAACTCGCTCATGCGGATTCGCCGGTCGGGCGCCTCGGAGACATGGCTCAGCACCAGGTACTCGAACAGGGTCAGGTCCACCTGCCGCAGCGGCGACTCCAGCTTGCCGGGCAGTAGCAGCATCAGGGAGACCAGGCCCGTCCAGGCGTCCTTCTCCTCCGGGGTCAGCCACTGGGGTTCGTCGGTGTGTGCCATGGCATGAGTTTACGCGTGAAGTCATCTCGTGGTAGATTCACTTCATGCATGAAGTGACTAAGACGAGCGGTCCGGAGTTCTTCGCCACGCCCGGATACGGCGAACAACAGCTGACCAGAATGCATTACAGCCAGGCTGTGCGGGTCGGTGACCGCATCGAGACGTCCGGCCAGGGAGGCTGGGACGACGACTGGAACTTCCCCGAGTCGCTCGAAGCGGAGATCGTGCAGGCGTTCGACAACGTCGAGCGCACCCTCGCGACCGCCGGGGCGAGTTGGCCGGACGTGATCGCGGTGAACTCCTACCACGTCGCGAGCGAGGCCGACACGATCGCCGGTGCGCACAATGCCGTGATGGTCGAACAGTTCCGCAAACGCATGCCGGACCGCGCACCGATCTGGACCGAGACCGGCGTTACCGCGCTCGGCGCCCGCGGGATGCGGGTCGAGATCCGCGTCGTCGCCATCGCGAATGCCGGTTGAGCCCGGGCGACGTGTCAGCTCCCGGTGACGCGGTCGCAGAAGGCGCCGATGACCGAGACCGCTTCTTCGGCGGCCTCGAACGGCCAGAAGTGTCCGCTGTCGAACAGGTGGACGCCGCTGCCGTGCGGTAGCGCTCCGAGGACTCCGGGGTCCTGGTAGAACTCGCGTGGCTGGATCGGGTCGTCGGCTCCCTGCAGCATCAGTACCGGAGCCTGCCATGCGTCGATCAGCCTGCTGCGCCGGTCGACCCACTCCTGCCGGAAGGAGGAGGAGTGGAAGTAGCGCGGAACCGCCGAGGCGATCCCCGGATGACTGAACTCCTCGATTGTCCGCAGCAGATCGCGGTGTTCGACCGGCCGTTCGGCCAGCCAGCTGTAGGCGGTGGTGACGAACCGGCGCGCATCGGTGAGCAGCGTCGGCGCGTCCGGTGAGGTGAAGAGCTGCTCCTGTGGATGCAGCGTCGGATGCAGATGCCAGAAGTGTTGCTGCCCACGGCCGTACCCGAGCACCCTGGCGCCGTGCCGCGCGACCAGATGGTCGGCGACCGGGGTGCCGCGATCGTGGGTGATGACGGTGTAGCGGCCGACGCCGAGAGTGTCCAACAGGGCCCCGAGCTGGTCGGCCACCCCGGACTGCCGGTAATCACCGGTGCGCTTGTCCGATTGCCCGTACCCCTTCAAATCGACTGCCAGGCAATGGTATCGGTCTGCCAGCCCGTCGAGCACATAGTGCCACTGCCACCACGAGTCGGGGACGCCGTGCACAAAGACCACGGTCGGATTGCCGGTATCGCCGGCCTCCACGATGTGCCACCGGACCGTTTCGCTGTCACCCGGCGCATCGACGAATCGATGAACCGCCGTCACCCGGTCGAGTTGCTCGACCTGGCCGTCGTGGTTGGCCTCGGGCGCGCCGGTTGCCGCGAGCTCTGCGGCGAGGGTTTCGGCGGCCGCGAACACGGCGAGCCCGTCCTCGCTGTTCCCGAGACCGGCGGCGACGCGCTCTGGGGGTGGGGTGTAGGACAACTCGATGGTCTTCACGTCTCTCCTCGTGGTTTTTAGTGATGAAATCGTCACATACGATGGTTTCGTCAGTCAATAGTTCTGATGAAATCGTCAGAAATGGTCGGGTCGGCCGGCGCCATCCCGCGGAGAATGCGAACCGCGCGCGTTCAGCGTCCCGTGGGCGCTAATGTCTTGACGTCGTCGTAACCGCAGGGAGGCAGCGATGGGTGGCTATCGGACGGTGATCGTCGGAACCGACGGTTCGGCCTCGGCGATGCAGGCGGTCGAGCGGGCGGGCACGGTCGCGGCGCAGGAGAACGCGAAGCTGATCGTCGCGACCGCACATTTCCATCACACCGAGAAGGGCGGCTGGTCCCGACCGCCCGCACCCGACCAGGTGATCGACCGTCGCGCCGAGGACGCTCTCGGCCGCGAGGGCTACCGGATGCACGGCGACGCAGGTGTTTACGAGATTCTTCGCGAGGCCAGGGCCAGGGCCTGGGCCGCCGGGGCCCGTGACATCGAAGAACGGGCCGTGGTCGGCGCTCCGGTCGAGGCGCTGATCACGCTGGCCAAGGACGTCAAGGCGGACCTGTTGGTGGTCGGCGACGTGGGGCTGGACTCGGTCGCCGGACGACTGTTGGGCTCGGTGCCCGCCGACGTCGCGCGCAAGGCCAAGATCGACATCCTGATTGTGCACACCGCCAGCTGACCGGGCCGCGAGCAGACGCGAAACTGCCTATTTTCCAGAGTTTTTGGGCAGGTTTGCGTCTGCTCGGCTAGAGACCGCGCGCCATGAGACCGCAACCGCGATCAATAAGGCCAGCACCGCCAACAGCGGCCACACCCCGATAGCGTCGACCTGGCGGACCAGCCAGGTCTGGACCGCGCCGGCGGCGGTGATGATCGGATCGTCGGGATCGCCACTCGAGAAGTAGAGCCGGATCTCGTAATAGCCGTAGTAGGTGACGTAGAGCCCGGTCAACAGCACGATGACACCGGCGATCCGACCGACGTAGGGCAGTATCCGGCGGATCGCGGTGGTGGCCGATGCGCCGGCCAGGGCCACGGCCATCGCGGCCACCCCGACGGTGATGCTCATTCCGACGGCGTAGGCAATGAAGGCCAGAACGCCGTTGAGTGCCGATCCCTGTTTGAACGTCGTGCTGATCACCGCGAGAAACGGTGCGATCGTGCAGGACAGCGAGGCCACCGCGTAAGCCAGGCCGTAGCCGTACATCGAGAACAGTCGGGTGTTCGGTGACCCGCCCGAGAGCTTGGGCAGCAGGATCGAGATGTCCCGACCCGTGAGCAGCCAGACCGCGGCCACCACGAGGAGTGCTCCGATCACCACCGTGGCGAACGGGAGGTACTTCTGGGCCGAGGCAATCAGCGGCGATATGAGCAGACCGAACACACCGAACACGGTGAGGAATCCGGCGGCCATGGTGACCGTGGCCAGCCCGGCTCGTACGACTGCCGCCGACCGGGACCTGTCCGCATCGGTGCCGGCGATGACCAGTCCCAGATAGCCGGGCAGGAAGGCGAATCCGCACGGATTGAGCGCGGCCACCAGCCCGGCACCCAGTGCGAAACCGAGCGCGGCGCCGTCGATCACCGGTCGGCCAGCGAGGTCACGCGTTCGGTCAGTTCCGATTCGGACAGACCGCTCTTGACCGTATCGATGTTGCCGTCGGACCCGATGAACGCATACGCCGGTTGGTAGGTCACGCCGAACCTGGCCCACACCGCGGCGTCGGTATCGGCCAGCTGGGTGAACCCGCCGACCGAGTACTTGTCGACGAATTCCTTCATGGCCGGAACCTGGTCTTGGGCGGCCACTCCGACGAAGGTCACGCCGGGATTGTCGGCGGCGGCGCGCGCCACCTGCGGCGCCTCACGCTGGCAGTTGGGGCACCAGGGTGCCCAGAACCACAGCACGGCAGGCTTGCCGAGCAGGCTGGCGCCGACGAAGTCGGCGCCGTCGAGGGTGGTGGCGTTGAACTGCAGCTGGGCCGGCGACGCCGGCGCGGCGGCGGATTGGGAACCGCACGCCGCCAACACAACGGCAAGGGCGGCCAGGGCGGCGGCGAATCGCAGCTTCATCGGTGAGTCCTTTGGCATCTCGGGGTTGTCGTGACTGGGTGTCTCACCGAGAGCGTTGCGTTACGGATCTGCGCCGGACCGACCGGTGACGGAACGGTGACGTGTGCAGCCGAATTGGTACCGGTTCGTGGACTGACGGCGGCACCTCAACCGTGGTCGACGAGATCCTTGAAACCCCGGTTCTTGACCCCGTGCAGGTGGTTGATCATCGCCTGCCGGGCTTGTTCGGGTGACCTGGCGTGAAACGTATCCAGAATCGTGGTGTGCTCATCGATCGCGTACTCGGCATCGGTGACGCCCAGTCCGGTGAAGAGCCTGAACCGCTGTACCGACCCGCCGAGGCAGTTGTGCGCCATCATGAGGAATCGGTTGTCCGCGGCCTCGGCGATGAGCTCGTGGAAGCGCAAATCGGCCTGCCAGTACTCCCGGTACTTGGCGAATTCGGTCCCCCTCGGTGCGATGCGCAGATCCGAGATCGACCGCTCCAGCGCCTCGAGCAGATCGGGAGTGGCCCGCTCGCAGGCGCGCGCGGCGTTGACCGGTTCGATGACCAGCCGGGCGTCCATCAGTTCGGTGAGCTCGGTGGTGTTCGGCAATGGCGCGACCCGGTAGCCGCGTAGCGCGACCCGAATCACCAAACCGGTCACCTCGAGGCGGGCGAGCGCCTCGCGCACCGGGGTCGCCGACACATCCAGTTCGCGGGCGATGCCGTCGATGCTGAGGGCTTCGCTCGGCCGGTACCTGCCATCCATCAGCGTTTCCAGCAGCGTGTCGTAGACGTGGTCGGTCAGAACCTGTCGGACAGGTCGCGAGGCGACGCCTTCAGAAGCCACGAAAAGATCCTATAGGAATCGCTTGACAGCCAATCCTCGATCCTATTTCCTATAGGAATATCTGTGACTCAGCTCTCATGACGCTCGGCCTGAGGTGTACACCTCACCCGGGCGGTGACGCACGAGGACGCCCCCGATGACGTGGGCCGACCCGTCCTGTTCGCAGGTCCCGATCGATGACGACAGTGAGAGTGAGCGACACAAACACGATGAGAGATATCGCAGTAATCGGGTCGGGATACATGGGCGGCGGCATAGCGCAGGTCTTCGGCCTCGCCGGGGCCCGCGTCGCCATCGCCGACGTCAACGCCGAGACCGCCGAAGCGAACTACCACCGGCTGATCGGCGAATCGAAGGACTTCGTCGACCAGGGGCTGTTCCCGCAGGACGCCACCGCCACCCTGGAAGCCAACCTCCGGCCCGTCGCCACGATCGCCGACGCGGTCGCCGACGCCCATTTCATCGAAGAAGCGGTGCCGGAGGTCCTGTCGATCAAACACGACACCCTGCGTGAAATCAGCGCCGCCGCCGCGCCGGACGCCATCATCGGTTCGAACACCTCGACGATCTCCATCGCGGACATGGCCGATGCCGTGGCCAATCCGGGCCGGTTCCTCGGCGTCCACTTCAGCAACCCGTCGCCGTTCATCCCCGGGGTCGAGATCATTCCGCACGCCGGCACCGACGAGGACGTGGTGGCCCGGACCCGGCAGCTGATCCACGACATCGGAAAGTCCACCGCCCAGGTCAAGGATGTCACCGGGTTCGTGTTGAATCGGCTGCAGTACGCGCTCTTTCACGAAGCGACCCAACTGGTGGAAGAGGGCACGGCGACCGCCGACGACATCGACACCCTGGTCCGCACGACGTTCGGCTTCCGGCTGCCCTTCTTCGGCCCGTTCGCCATCGCCGACATGGCCGGGCTGGACGTATACGACTTCTGTTACAAGTCTCTGCAGACCGGCTTCCCCGAGCGTTTCGCGACACCACGGGTCCTGACCGAACTGGTAGCGGCGGGCAAGCTCGGAACCAAGACCGGTGCGGGCTTTCTGGACGTCCCGGCGGAGCGCACCCCGGAGCTCATCGCGTACCGGAACAAGGCCTACGTGCTGATGCAGAAACTGCTCGACGAACTCGGGCCCGCCCCACTCAAGTGACACCCGACCCACCGCAGCACGAGGAGTTGTCCGCAATGCGTACTGACGGCCCGCCCCGATGGTCTCGCGAGCGACTGCTGTACCTGACCGTCGGCATCGTCATCTGCGCCGTCGGACTGGTACTGATCTTCGGCACCGGCTGATGCCGCACCCGTCCCGCTCAAATCATCTTTATCGCAACATCCTTCGATAGGAGTACTGATGTCGACCGTGGATCTGACCGCGAGCAGGGAGCTGCTGCGCGACCCTGTTCTCGCATCGGCGATCTCCAAGGCGTCACGCCGGCTGATGCCGATGCTCGTCATCCTCTACATCGTCGCGTTCCTCGACCGTACGAACGTCGGCTTCGCGGCCGAGGCGCTCGAGGTGGACCGCGGGGTCTCCGCGGGTGCCTACGCACTGGGTGCGGGGATATTCTTCATCGGCTACGCCCTGTTCGAGATACCCAGCAACCTCATGCTCAACCGGGTCGGAGCGAAATTCTGGCTCGCCCGCATCGCGATCACCTGGGGAATCGTCTCGGCGTGCTTCGCGTTCGTCCAAGGCCCGAACACGTTCATCGCGCTGCGGTTCCTGCTCGGGGTGACCGAGGCCGGGCTCTTCCCCGGGGTGATCATGTTTCTGGCGGCCTGGTTCCCGAACAAGGTGCGGGTGAAGATGTTCGCCATCTTCTACCTGGCGCAGCCGGTATCCCAGATGCTGGGTGCCCCGCTGTCCGGTTGGTTGATCAACCTCGGTGACCAGATGCCCGGCGTGCACGGTTGGCAGGTCATGTTCGCGGTTGAGGGGCTGTTGGCCGTCGTCGCCGGACTCGCCGCCTTCGTCTTCCTGATCAACGGTCCCGAGCAGGCCAAGTTCCTCTCACCCGCCGAGAAGACCGCGCTCAAAGACGTTATGGCGCAGGAGGACACGGTCAAGGACGAGACCGGTCCCAGCGGGGTGTGGAATGCGATGCGAAACGGCAAGGTCTGGTACTTCACCACCGTCTACTTCTGCCTGCAGGTGGCGGTCTACGGTGTCACCTTCTACCTGCCCACCCAGGTGTCCGAACTCACCGGCACCAAGGTCGGGTTGAAGGTCGGGTTGCTGGTCGGTGTCCCGTGGTTCTTCGGCATCTTCGCCTGCTACCTGATCGGACGCATGTCGACCACCATTGCGCGCCGGCGCATTTGGGCGACGATGCTGTTCCTGTCGACCGGTCTGTGCATCTTCGGGTCCGCCTGGGCCGGGACCTATCACCAACCGGTGCTCGGCCTGCTCTTCATCACCTTGGCGGTGTGCAGCTTCCTCGCCGTCGGACCCATCGTCTGGTCCTACCCCACCGCCTTCCTCACCGGTGCGGCGGCGGCAGCGGGGATCGGCCTGATCAACTCCCTCGGCAACCTCGGCGGGTTCATCGCGCCGATCCTGCGGACCAAGGTCAACGAGATCGTCAACGACGCGGCAGGCTCGGCCGGCATCTACGCACTCGGTGTGCTGCCGCTGATCGCCGCCGCGATGATGCTCTACACCCGCAGGTTCCCGGTCAAGGCCGACGAGCTGCTCGACGACTGACCCGGGGGGACGGTCCGCCGGTCAGCGGAAACGGACGTTCAGCGTCGCCAGGCCGAAGATCTTGCGGTCACCGGACTTCGCGGCGACGATGACGACGCCGGTGCGGGTCGCCGGATCCAGCGACTTGACCCGGCCGCTGAACTCGAAGTCGGCGCCCTCGGCCGCCGACACGATCGCGGGCTGCGACAGCCGTACCGCGTAGCGGGTCACCGCGCCGGGGTCGCCGGACCAGGTGGAGGCGAACCCGGCGCCCAATCCCATGGTGAGCATGCCGTGGGCGATCACGTCGGGCAGGCCGGCCAGCTTGGCGATGTCCTCATCCCAGTGAATGGGGTTGGCGTCGCCGGCCACACCGGCGTAGTTGACCAGATCGCCGCGGGACAGTCGGGTGTGGCGGACCGGCAGCGCGTCGCCGACCGCGACGTCGTCGAAGGACGGTGACCCCGGCGTGCGGGCGGTGCCGTCGGCGATCCTGACCTCGCCCTCGGGGCGCACCGTCTTCTGGTACGGGGCGTCCGACGAACCGACCCTGAGGATGTCGACGTCGTGCATCATCGCCTTCTGCACGGCCACCTTGATCGAGGGGTCGACATCGTCGGCGGTGAGGCCCACGACCGTGGTGTGCAGCGTGTGCACCACTTCGCCCGCGGTGTCGGTGAACGTGTTGGTCACGGTGATCAGGTCGCGGCCGGCGATCCGGCGCACCGACGACAGTTCGACGTCGACCTTCAGGTCGTCGCCGTCCACGATCGGACGGTGCTGCTCGAAGACCTCCTCGGTCTGCAGGTAGGTGTCATACCCGGTGACCACCGATTCGAACAGGTGACGGTTGGCCGCCATGGCCGGGGTCGACGTGAACGTCAGCGGCGCCACCAGGCCCGAATAGCCCAGCTCGGCCGCGGCGGAGAGATCCCAGTGCGCGGGGTGGTAGTCCTGTACGGCGCGCGCGTACTCGCGGACCTTCTCGCGGCCGACCTGGTAGGTGTCCTCGATCTGGTAGTAGTGGCCGACTCGCGATTCGATCGCCGACGCTTCTGGTACTGCGGTCATGGATTTGCTCAACTGTTCTACCGGCCTGTTCGGTAAGGCCGACCACAGCACACTAACGCGTGCGCACCGCGGCAATACACGCATGGGCGGCAGTCGGTGCGTAGCGTCTCCACCGATGACCATGACCACCGACCCCGCGGTCACGCGCATGCCGACGACCGCGGGCCGGAGTCCGGACCGCACCGTCGACTGGCGTCGGTTGCGCGGGCCAGGGGCCGGCGTCGCGCTGGTCGCCCTGATGCTCGCCGCGACCCTGCAGTCGCTGGGCACGGTCGTCATCGGGCGCCTCGCCGCCGACCCGGTGTGGGCCACCGTCACGATTCTGGCCGGCTGCCTGGTGGGATACGCGCTGCTGGACACCATGGGCCGCACGGTCTGGGCGACCATCGCCGACCGGGCCGAAGGGCGCCTGCGCGGCGACCTGCTCAATGCCGCGCTGAATCAGCCGCTCGACCGGCTGTCCGAACAGGCCGTCGGCGAGGTCCTCGACCGCGTCGACGACGACACCCACGAAGTCGGGTCCCTGGTCCGCCAGCAGCTCTGGGACGCGCTGCGCACGCTGTTCTCGGCGGTACCGATGTGGATCGTGGCCGGCCTGACCTGGTGGCCGGCCTGGATCGCCTTCCCCATCGTCGGCCCGCTGACGTATCTGGTGATCCGGTCGCTGCTGCGCCAACTCAGTGAACGCAAGGTCGCCGAGGAGATCGCCTGGACCGACCACGCCGCGGTGATGGAGGAGGCCATCGCCGCGCGCGACGACATCCGCACCGGTCTCGGGCAGGCGCATGTCCTGCGGCGCTGCGCCGAACTGTCGGCCAACATCCAGCGCCGGTTCCGGGCTGTGGTTTCCGTCGAGTCGCGCATCACCCTCCGGGCCGGCGGCCTACTGCACGGCCTGCTGGGCGCCGTCGTGATTGCGGGTGTCGTGCTCGTCACCGGTGGCGGACTCGACATCGCCCGGCTGATCACCCTGTTCCTGGTGAGTGCCACCCTGGTCAACGAAATAGCGCAGCTGGCCCGCCAACTTCCCGAGCTGCAGGCCGGCATGGGTGCCGTCATCCGGCTCCGGCAACTGCTCGCGAGCGAACCGGAACCCAAGGGCGGCCGCGACTTTCCGGACGGCGCCGTCGATATCGCATTCGACGATCTGCACTTCACCTACCCCGACGGCACGTTCGCCCTGGAGAACATCACGCTGCGGGTGGCCGCGGACAGCACCTGCGCGCTGGTCGGGCGGACCGGCTCGGGCAAGTCGACGCTCGCGTCGCTGATCTCGCGGGCACTCGATCCCGAACGCGGTGCACTGTTCGTCGGTGGCGTCGATGTCCTCGACATTGACCTGCAGAAGCTGCGGTCAGCGGTCGGGGTGGTCACGCAACGCACCGAGATCCTGGCGGGCACGCTGGCGCAGAACATCGCCATGTTCGCCGACCTGCCGCGCCGGCGCGTCGAGGACGCCGTCGCCGAACTCGACCTGACCGACTGGGTCGACGGCCTGCCGGACGGGCTCGACACGGTGCTCGGGCCCGGCGGCACGACGCTGTCCGCCGGGGAGGAGCAGCTCGTCGCGTTCGCCCGCCTGCTGGTGCGCACCGTGCGGGTGGTCGTTCTGGACGAGGCGACGGCACGGATGGACCCGGTCACCGAGGCGCGGGTGGTGCGGGCGGCCGACCGGCTGCTGACCGGACGTACGGGAATACTGATCGCCCACCGCCTTTCGACGGTCGCCCGGGCCGATCAGGTGGCGGTGCTGGACGCCGGCCGCATCGTCGAGCAGGGTCCGCGGGCCGAGTTGGAAAGCCGGCCGGGCCCGTTCCGCCGGCTGCTCGACGCCTACGGCGACGGTGACGCGCCGGCCGCCGCCGTCGATGACGAGACCGGGATCGGTGGCGTGCGACGCCAGGGCCCGCCGCCCGAGTTGCCCGACGTCGACGGGGGCCCGAGCCTGGCCCGTGGGATCGCCCACATGGTCCGGGTCTACCCGGCCTGGGGGCTGCTCGGGGCCGCACTGTTCATGCTCACCGGGTTGATCGGCGCGACGGGCGCCGTCAGCGGATTCCTCTGGGGCAATCTGGTGCAGAATCTGGAGGCCGGCGCGGCACCGATCCTGCTCACGGTGGCCGTGGTGCTCAGCATCGGAGCCGAGCCCTTCCTGCTGGCCCTGGCCCTCCGCCGGTTCCTGCCGTGGTGGTCGGCGTGCGCGCTGCGGATCCGGATGTGCGTGCTGGACGCGCAGACTCGGCAGCACCGGCTGGCCCGGACCCCGCCGGGCGAAGTGGTATCGCGCGTGCTCGACTCCGACCGCTTCCTGCGGTACGCCGACCGTTGCAACGACGTGGTCAGCGGGGTGGTCATCGCCGTCACCGCGTCCTTCCTCGGTGGCACGGCCGTCGCGGGAGCCATCCTGCTGGCCGTGATGGTCGCGGCGGCGGCCACCTCGGTGGCCGGCCGCCCCGCGGCGGGACGGTCGGCGGCCGCGGCGTCGGCAACCCGGGCCAACTTCGGCCGGACCCTGGTATCGGTGCTGGAGAGCGTCCGCACCGTCAAACTCTGCGCCGCCACCGGCGATGTCCGCGCACACCTCGGGCAGGTCGACAGCGGGCGGGTCGGCGCCGCCGTACGCGAACACCAGGTGCAGGCGGTACTTTTCGGCGTACCGGTGCTGATGGTGCAGCTCGGGGTCGTGGCGGCCTGGATCGTCTACCTCCTCGACGGCTGGAATCTGGCTGTGGCGCTACTCGTTTCGGGTGCGGTAGCCGGATTCGACTACTTCGGCAGTGTGGCCGGTGCGGTTGTCACCGACGCACCGGGGACCCGGGCCTGGCAGCTGGCGACCAGCCGGTTCGCCGGCGGCGCCGATCTGATGGACGTTCCGCCGGGGGTCGACGTGGTGGCCGGGACCGCACCGCCGCCGCAGCCCGCGCGGCGAACACCGTTGCGCCGTCTCGAACTGAGTGGTGTTGCCGCGGTGCACGACGACGGGACCCGCGGCGTCTCCGGTGTCGATCTCACCGTCGCGGCCGGCGAACTCGTCCTGCTCCTGGGCCAGGTCGGGTCGGGTAAATCGAGCCTGCTGCTGGCGTTGTGCGGGCTCGTCGGCCATACCGGCGACATCCGCTGGAACGGCGTCGAGGTCGGCGATGCGCAGACGTTTCTGCGACCCGGCCGGGTCGCCTACGTCGCACAGGTGCCGCGGGTCCTGTCCGGTACGTTCGCCGACAATGTGCGCCTCGATCACGACCGCGAGATCGGCCGGGCCGTCGCGGATGCCGGGTTGGGGCCCGACATCGAGGCCGCGGGCGGGCTCGATGCGCTGGTCGGGCATCGCGGTGTCCGCCTGTCCGGTGGGCAGGTCCAGCGGCTGGCGCTGGCCAGGGCGCTGGCCGTGGAGCCGGAACTGCTTCTGGCCGACGATATCTCCAGCGCCGTCGACGCCACCACCGAGGCGCAGCTGTGGGCGGCCCTGCGCGCCCGCGGTGTCACGGTGCTCGGTGCCACCTCCAAGCGGGCGGCGCTGGCCCGGGCGGACCGTGTGGTCGTTCTGGTCGACGGTGCGATCGCCGCGACCGGTGCCTGGGCCGACCTCGAACCGGCCTGGGGGCACCTGGCCGGCTGAGACGGGGGTGTTCTCGGCGGCGCGCGTCTCGTAGCATCGATTGGCGGATCCACTGACCGGACGGGGCCGCCCGATGAGACGTATGGCCATTGTTGAATTCGCCGTGCTGATGCTCGCGGGATTCTCCACGGTGTCGTCGGCGCACGCCGCGCCGGGGGACCGGGAGGTCCACGAACTCACCGCGTTCGGCTCACCGAGCGGTAACGTCGGCTGCCAGATCACTCCGACCGGTGTGCGCTGCGATATCGACCAGCAGGACTGGTCACCGCCGCCCCGCCCGGCCGACTGCAGGCTCGATTACGGGAAGGCCGTCGCGGTCGGGGTGGGTGAACCGGCTCGGTTTCTGTGCGCGGGTGATACCGCACGAACCGGTTCCGGGGAGCCGCTGGCCTACGGCGCGGCGATCACCGCGGGCCCGATCCGGTGCGAAAGCTCCGAATCGGCGATGACCTGCCGGGATACCGGTTCCGGCCACGGCTTCTCGATCGCCCGCGAGGCGTATCGACTCTTCTGATTCGCGGTCAGCGATGGCGCCCGGACGACGTGGCGACGGCGCGTGATTCGCCCTCGTCGTCGGCGGCGGCGGGATCGGATGCCAGCATCACGGCGGTGATGGGGACGACGAGCGCGAGCAGGCCGATCACGAACACCGGGAACAGGAACGAGAACACCTCGGGCCCACCGGGAACCGGCAGCGACCTGTCGACGGTGACCCGCACCGCGGCCATACCGGTGTAGTGCATGCCGACGACGGCGACGCCCATCACCAGGCCCGCGACGAATCGCATGGCCCGGGTCTTGAGCACCAGGGTGAACCACAGCGCGGCCGTCGCGGCGACCACGGCGATCACGAACGACAGCGCGACCAGCGTGGTGTCGTAGGAGATGTCGCCCTGGATCTGCATCGCCCACATCCCGGTGTAGTGCATCAGGGCGACGGCCAGCCCGGTGATCACGCCTCCGGCGATGAGCCTGCGCACGTCGAGGGTCCGGCCGATCGTGACCAGCCCGGCGAAGACCGCGGAGATCGCCAGCACCGCCGATGCGACCGTCCAGCCGAGGTGGTAGCGGACCACGCTGTTGGGCACCGCGAAGCCGAGCATCGCGATGAAGTGCATGAGCCAGATCCCGACACCACCGATGGCGATCGACGCCATCAGGAGCCAGCGCAGCCTGCCACGTTCGCTGTCGGCCCTTGCGCTGCAGCGGGTGCACGCCAGCCCGACGACCGAGCCGGTCACCGAGACGATGTAGGCCAGGAACAGCAGCCACAGGCCCATGTCGAAGTGATGCACGTGATGGTTCATGTTTATTCCTTAAACGGGCGGGCGCGTGGATCAGTGGACCGTCGTCGTCAGACGGTCCAGCGCATATGAGGTGAGTGAGATCAGCGCGTTCTTCGCCGAATCGCGCTGTCGTGCATCGACACCGATGATCGGCACCCCCGGGGAGACCGCCAGTGCTTCGCGCAGATCGTCGAAGTCGTGCACCGGCGCGTCGTCGAATTCGTTGACGGCGATCAGGAACGGCAGGCTGCGGGCCTCGAAGAAATCGACGGCGGCGAAGCTGTCCTCGAGCCTTCGGGTGTCGACCAGGACGATGGCGCCGATCGCGCCGTGCACCAGGTCGTCCCACATGAACCAGAACCGGCGTTGCCCCGGCGTGCCGAACAGGTAGAGCACGAGGTCGCTTGCGATCGTGATCCTGCCGAAGTCCATTGCCACCGTGGTGGTTTCTTTACCGGGGATCGCGTCGAGGTCGTCGTGCCCGTGCGAGACATTGGTGACAAGGGCCTCGGTGCGCAACGGCATGATCTCCGAAACCGCGCCGACGAACGTGGTCTTGCCGACGCCGAAGCCACCGGCGATCACGATCTTCGTCGACGCCATCGTGGTGTCGGAGTCAGAGTGCGCGTAATCCACTGAGGGTCCTCTCGATCAGTTGGCGCCGCTCTGTCGTGGTCGAACGGTCTGTCAGCGTGGCGTGGATGCGTAGGTGGCCACTCTCCACCAGGTCTCCGACCAGCACCCGGGTCACCCCGATCGGGATACCGGCGTAGGCCGAGATCTCGGCGACCGAAGGCCGGCCGCTGCACAGTCGGAGGATGACGGCGGGGATGTCGCCGGGCGCGCAGTCGAGTTCGGCACCTGAGGCCAGGGCCTCCACGGGAGCCTCGATCGGCATCTCGACCCTGCTGCGGGTCCGCCCGCCGGTGAGCGTGTACGGCCTGGCCCGACTGGCCGGCTGTCTGGGTCCGGGTTTGTCCATGCTGAGTGTCATCACATGGCCTGGTCGGCGCGCGGCGTCGCCTGGATGGTCTTGCCGACCCGGTCGACGAGCAACGCCATCTCGTACCCGACCTGTCCGATATCGCATGAGACGGACGCGAGAGTCGCGAGATACGAGCCGTTTCCGACACCCATCAGCAGCAGGAAGCCGTCGTCCATCTCGACGATCGACTGGCGGACGTTGCCGGCTTCGAACAACCGGGCGGCACCGGTCGACAGGCTCGCCAACCCGGATGTCACGGCGGCCAACTGTTCGGCGCGGTCGGCGGGCAGATGGGTGTTGGAGGCCATCAGCAGGCCGTCGGCGGAGACCAGGATCGCATGGGTGACACCCGACACGTCACGCACGAAGTTCGACATGAACCAGTCGAGGGTGCGCCGTGTCGTCGCGGTCGTGGGAGCTGTGGCAGCGGAGCTGGCCGACCGGGCGTCTGGTTGCGTTCCGGTGTTCATCGGTCTCCTTCGATTCGGCTGTGTGCTGCATCGGTTTCGGCTCGGCCGCGGCGAACCCCGGCGAGCTGTCGGCTGAGGATGTCTCGGATCGCTCCGGGATCTTTACCCATATCCGACCTGGCGTGCGCGCCCGAACCGGCATTGTCCGGCACCAGGCGTGCGCCCCGTTCGCGGATCGGCAGCCCGGTGCCGGTGTGGCGCTGCGGTTCCTGTTCGACGGCCTTGGCGGCCGCAGCCCAGGCGGCGTCCGACGGGCTCGCCCAGACCCGGTTCCGCGATTCCGGCGTGGTCGGGTCCATCAGCCATTCCGATGCCATCCGGTCGAAGATCGGCGCGCTCTCCAAACTCTCGGCCTCGATGTCCGCCGGGGTGGCCTCGGGCGGACGCTCGGGCTCGGGGACCGGCGGTTCGGCCGGGGAGGGCGCGGACGTGAAATAGGACAGCGCGTTACCCCGTGCTGGGCGCGCGGGTTTCTCGGCGGGAGCCGGCTCCGTTGCCGCGAGGCCGTACCCGCCGGTGGCGGTCGCGCCGGTGACCCCGCTCGCGCCCGGCGACCGCTTGGGCAGCGTGCTGCCGTTCTTGGCCGCATGAACCTGGGGCGGCGACCCGTGGTCGCGAGCCGGCTCCGGCGGGGCGTCGGTGCCCGGCCCGGAACCGAATCCGCTCGCGAGGGCCCGGTCCGGGGTCCGGCCGTGCCGTGGTGAGCGGGGCGGGGCGGCGAATGCCTGGCTGTCGGCCGTGTCGACCATCCCCGACGGTGGCGCGAGCAGTGCGCCGGGCAGGTGCACACTCGCGGTCACCCCGGGCCGGTCGGTCAGCCCGGCGGTGGTGCGCAGCCGCACCGTCGCGCCGTGCCGGGCCGCCAGCCGGCCGACGACGAACAGGCCCATCCGCTTGGCGGTCTCGGAGGTCACCTCGCCGCCGAGGGCGAGCCGATCGTTGGCCGCGTCCAGATCGTCCTTGGGCATGCCCAGACCGCGGTCGGCGACCTCGACCAGCAGGCCGGCGTCGACGGCCCGCCCGACCGTCACCATGACCGGTGACTCCGGTGGGGAGTAGCGGAGCGCGTTGTCGAGCAGTTCGGCGATCAGATGGCCGATGTCACCGGCCGCCGCGCCCGAGACGGAGATGTCGCCCACGGCCCCGACCTGGACCCGTCGGTATTCCTCCACCTCGGACATCGCGGCGCGCAGCACATCGGGCAGCGCGACGGGGGCCGACGCGCGGTGGCGCTCCACGGTATCGGCCAGGACCAGCAGGTTGTCGCCGTTGCGGCGCATCCGGGTGGCGAGATGGTCGAGCCGGAACAGATGGTCGAGCCGGGACGGATCCTCCTCGTCGAGCTCGAGGGTCTCGATGAGCGCGAGCTGTTCGTCGATGAGCGATCGGCTTCGGCGGGACAACGTCTCGAACATATCGCCGATCTGGATGCGGACCCCGTGCTCGCCGGCCAGCCGGACGGCCTGCGAGTGGATGTCGTCGATCGCCCGGGCCAGCTGCCCGACCTCCTCTTTGGTCGTGACCGGCAACGCGGTGATGTCCGGGACGCCACCGCCCTTGCTCAGCCGTTCGATCTCCTCCGGCAGCTCGACCTGCGCGACGTGCAGCGCGCCGCGGCGAAGACGGGCGATCGACCGGATCAGCGACCGGCCGACCGCGAGGGCAAAGGCCAGTGCGGCCAGCACCGCACCGAGGATGATCGCGGTGTCACGCAGCGCATCGGACCGCAAGGTGTTGGCCCGGGCGTGCAGGGTGCCGTCGAGGTCGGACGAGAGCCGCTGGGTCATCGCCTGGTACTGGTCGACGCTCGTCTGCATCGCGCCGGTGAACGCGGGCGTGTCCACGGACTCGCCCAGCGGCCGGTTGTAGGTGGCGCGGCGCACGTCGGAGGCACTGCGCAACGCCGTGATCTCGTCGCTGGATGTCAGCTGGGCCAGCCGGTCGATGGCCGCGGCCTCCGCACCGGCCGCGTCCGCGGCGGCGGTGCGCAGCTCGACCGAATCGAGGAAGCCCGGCGTGGCCACCAGCACCCGCTGCGCGGTCAGTGCGCGCTGCGCCGAAAGGGCGCTCACCAGCTGGTCGGCCAGCGGGCGCACGGCACTGTCGTCGGCGTTGGCGGTGGTCCGCGCGATCGCCGACACCACGTCGGTGGCCACGCTGTCGGCCCGGTCGGCGATCTCGGGCTGCGGCACCGGGCCGGATCCGATCGCGTCCCGCAGGGTCTTGGCCGTCGACGATGCGGTCGTCAGGTCGGTCGCGACCTTCTGGTCGAGTTCGGTGGACGTGACCAGCGAAGCCAGGTCCGCCACGCTCGTGTCGAACGCGGCGGCGGGTTCATCGGTGGGTGCGCGCGAGGCCGCGGCGTCGGCGAGCGCATCGAGGCGGTCGACCATCCCGACCGCGGGTACGACGATCGCGGCGCTGTCGGATACGACGCCCAACCGGGATGCGTCGGTGAGTTCGTTGTAGATCCGGACCGCGCCGAACGTCGCGGCCAGCAGGATCGGCAGGACCAGCGTCGCCGCGACTTTCCAGCGCAGCGGCCAGCCGTCGAACGACGCGCGCGGCATCGTCGGACGCACCCGCTCACCAACGTTCGGATCATCTGAATCCACGGCCGTACCACCCTCCGCCGAGCTAATTAACGTTCAGGTAGGAGCACCCGGCCACCGCACAGGCTAAACGAGCTATAACGATTCCGCATCGACGGAGCGGACCGGGGCGCGTCAGCTGGTGAATGCCTGCCACATGTGCGAAGCGTCTGCGTGGGTTTTCTGCCCAAATGTAAGAAAACACTGCGATTGTCGGTGCGGCCTCATCCGGGGGACCCCGCGGCGTCGCGTCGCGCAGTGGCGGCGGCACGCGGCAGCCGCCGCTTCAGCCGGGCGCTTCTGAGCACCTGAATGGCCATGTTGGTGGACGTGATCATCGGGATGACGCCGAGGAACGTTCGCTCCGAGGGGGTGTGGCCGTGCAGTTGCTCGAGGCTGCCGAACACATAGAAGCAGCCGAGGCAGAAAAGGGTGGCCGGAACGGCCAGTGCCAGCACACTGCCACGGTCGGAGAGGACCTGCCGGGCCAGGTTCAGTTCGTCGTCGGTGAGCGGCTCACGTTTGCCGACCTTGCGCACGGCGGAGCGCACGGCGCCGATGTCGAGGCCCAGCACGACATGTGGGCGACCCATCATCCGCCTGGTGAACAGGAAGGCGACCACGGCGAACACACACACCAGCGCGAACGCGGCGATCGCCAGGATCCCGAAGAGGCTCGAAGTCGTCATGTC